>JADFZS010000218.1 GCA_015232405.1 Magnetococcales bacterium
TCTTCATCGGCAAGCCGGGCGGGGTCCGATCAAGAGCCTGAGTTTGGCTCTTCCCATAAACTTAAGAACACTCTAGCCTTCTCGGGAGGGTCCAAATAAAGGCCGATAACATCCCTCAACTTCTCTTCAAACTTGGGATCATTGGAAACTTTGAAGCTTCGCACTTGGTGCGGTTTCAATCCGTGTGCTTTCCATATTCGGTTAACTGCTGTTTTTGAAACGCCCGTCTGCTTTGCCATAGAACGGCAACTCCAGTGCGTCGCAGCGCAGGGTGTGCCTGTCATTGTCAAAGTCAAAATCTCCTCAACCTTCTCTCGGGCCAGCGGTTCTGTTCCAGGTTTCCGAGTTTTGCCTTTGATAAGCCCTTCAAGACCTTTCTCAAGGTAGCGATTCCGCCATAAGTTCAGGGTTGGATTGCTAACACCCAGCTGATTCATCATCTCTTGAGTGGACATTCTATCAGCAGTGTGCAGCACTATCTTTGCTCTTAACTTCTGCTTTTCACTGATTGATTTGGAACGACTTCTGATCCATTTATCAAGAGCTTTACGGTCATTATCCGGCAGAGATATTTTCATAGGAGTTCTCATGCCTGAGAGTATACACGAACTCCATCACTTTCTAAATGTTTGTCGGGTACATTACACTAGAATCCTCGCCGTACAGACTGAAGATCAATTTTAGGGTTTGAGGGGAAAGCCAGTGGCTGAAAGAAAATATAACCGAATGGATCTGCACGTTAAACGTGTTGTCCGACATCCTGATGGTAGTGTTGAAATTGAGTGCCTATAAACACCGAAAGAAGAATCAGAAGCGTTCAAGGGTATTATGGAAGCACTTGATGCACCTCCACCTGAAACCTCAAGAAAGATGCGCTCACGACCCTTTCCACCACCCCACTCAGAGACATCATAGAAGCTTATTGCGATAAAAAAAGGTTGAAGGAGCCTGGACAGAAAGATGAATTTTTCAGAAATATGTTGTAGGCTCAAGCATTGTTAGAAGGTATCTGGGATATGTCGGATAATATATACTTGCGCTATCCAGCTGAACTTTGGCGCAAACCTAACAGAAACGGCCTTCATGTAGATTGGGGCATGTGGTAAGCTAAGGCGGTAAAGTCAGATCAGAACCATCAAGCTTCCAACAATTCAACTTTTCCCCAAAAAAGGGATTGATTTTCTTAAGTTATAGATATTTATGGATAATTTATCCGATACTAAAACTTGGTTTAATGGTCTGCGTGACAACGTTGGGCAGTTCATGGGACAATTGCAGATTCCAGGACAGGTAGGCCAGTTCCGGCCCTGCCTGGATGGGGCGATTGGTACCGGGAAAAAAGCTACTTTGAGCTTTAGCTGTTTTGGTGTAACAATTTACTATACCCTGGGTCTTTGGGATGCCTTGCCACCGGCAGAGCAGACCCAATGGATAGAGTTTATGAGGAGTTTTCAGTTCCTAGACAAACTCCATCCATATCATAGCTCATTTTCTGACCCCTATCTTTTAGCCGGGATAGCACCAGCCATTGATATTGGTAAGTAGTTGCGTTTTAAGACTTGGTTACGTGGCGAAAAACAGCGGGATCCGAATTGAACCCCATAAAGCACAGAGCAACTATTATGAGCCATTATCTCAAGAGGACTGGACGAAGGGGATATTCACGATACATGTCTGTTGATCTGGACTCTCTCCTTGGCGGCGGATATTTTGGAAATTGACCAACTGGGATGGAAGGTAAAACGACCTTGAGCGAGACAACAAAAGAAAGAGCCGAAAGAGTCTCTTTGAAACAGGTTAGGCTGGTGCTCTTTTTTACCGAAAATATGTCCATTCTATCCTGGGACAAAAGCGGGTTGCTTGATCGAGAGGTCGCCATTTACCGAGCCCTTCAACCGCATTTGGGTGGCATCACCTTCGTCACATACGGTGACAAACGGGATCTTGCCTTTTCTACCCGGTTGCCAGGTATCGAAATACTTTATAATTACTGGCGACTTTCACCTACTTGGTACGGCCGTTGGCTTGCTCTCACTGCCCAATCGTTGCGTCGTGGTCAAGTAATATATAAAAGCAATCAGATGCGTGGTAGTGAACTACCGCTTTGGTTATCACGGCTTTTTTCTAAACCATTTCTCTCCAGATGCGGTTTCTCTTTCTCCTTCACTATGAGAAAACGGGAAGGGGAGAAGGCAGAGAGTACCCAAAAAGCCCTGGCTCTGGAGAAAAAAGCCTATAGCAGGGCAAGTCATATTGTCGTAACCACTCCCCAGATAAAATCCCTGGTTATAGAAGAACATGCCATAGATGCTGAGAAAATCAGCGTAATTCCTAATTATGTGGATACCGAACTGTTCTGTCCTAAACCAGTGACGCCAACCCCTGGAAACCGATTGATTTTCATCGGTCGCCTAGAGTCAGAAAAAAATCTATTCAATCTGATTGAAGCAGTTAAATGCCTGAATTTGGAACTCAGGATTGTAGGGGACGGAAATCTTAGGGAAAAACTGGAACACCACGCTAAAGAGTTAGGAAGCAATGTCCGTTTTTTAGGTGTAAAACCACATGTTGAGCTGCCAAAACTACTTAACGCCTCAACAGCTTTTATCCTCCCATCCCTCTACGAAGGGCATCCCAAAACACTGTTGGAGGCGATGTCATGTGGCCTTCCCTGCATTGGTAGTGATATCCCTTCCATTCGAGGAGTTATTGAACCGGGTAAAAATGGCCTGTTATGCGGTATACGACCAGAGGAGATTCGGAAAATGGTTGAGGTATTGTTTAATGATACTGCCCTTCAAGCCAAATTGGGACAGTCCGCCAGGCAGTATTCCCTGAACAATCTAACCATAGATAAAACGGTCGAAAGGGAGTTGGCCGTACTCAGGAAAATAATCCATCGTTCCAGCCGAGCCGCTACAACTCTTTCATCATCTACAGATAGGTCTAGCCCGGATATTTCATAAAATATCCGGTCTAACCCATTGCAGCGAAAGCTGCAAATTTAAACTTCAATGGGTTGTGGGTACCGTTTTCCTCATCTGGCCATGTTTTTATGTCCAGATGTTCCTCCATTGTGCATCTGTAAACCAGAATTCTCTGGACGAAATTGATAATTTGCGTGAAAATATAATGCAACTGGTGCTGGACGTGGTGTGATTATTCAGTTTTGTCGATTTTCAACATCGGGCTATCGTCGCATCAGTGGACTAATGCGCTCTTTGACAATAAAAACTTCTGACCAAATCAACAAGCCATTCGGCTGTAATGGTGGTGTAATCGGCCCAATACCGGCGTTGATATGATCTCGTTCGATCCGTTTATTTGAACAGGCCGTGAAATTGGACAGTCTTTGCCAAGTCCAATATGGGTTCTTGATTTGTGGTAATAATCTCTGTAAGTGGAAATTATCTGACGCAGATGGGCCTCATTCAACACAATGAAATGATTTAGACATTCGCGGCACAGGGAGCCGCCAAATCGCTCACAAAATGAATTTTGCAAAGGAGACGCTGGGGCAGATATTACGGTTTCGATGCCCATTGCCTTGAATGCTGATTGATTTGCCATCATTAGTGTCCTGTTAAAAAATCAAACAATATCAACTTGTTATATGGCTCTGTTGGTTGTTTCTGTATTTTACGATCATTAAGCATTTGAAAAAGCGACGTTTTCTCTAAAACTGTGAGGCTCACAATCTGTAGAATTGTGTAGAGGCTTGCTTCCACTTTGAGCTGCTTTTTGCTGATGGTTACGAGCACGTAAACAAAAATCGAGATCCAGATTTGGGTTTTACAGCGTTCTCGGAAGTACCGAAAAACTCTTGATCCGGAGGTGCTGTTTGATCCATTTGAAAAAAAGTTCTACCTACCAGCGAGCCCGATAAAGCTCTGCAATCATCAATGATGGCAGGGTGAAATCGTTGGTGAGAAACACGAAAACCTTGCCGGTCTCGGAGTCGTGAAACTTTACGCGCCGCAGATGGGCGGGGCACTCTTTTTTGGAACGGTAAGTTGTCAGAGCGATTGTTTGGTCGAACAGAAGGCCACTGGATTTGTCCACTGGCCGGAAATAGACTCTCCGAAACTTGAGGTTTGATTTAGCCCGTGTGACAAAGAAATCTCCGTATTGGGAAAGCCGGTACAAACGGGAAAAATCCAGGTAGCCTCGATCCATGATATAGATGGAACCTGGTTCTGGGGCGATATTGTCGAGAACATTGACATCGGCCAATTTGCCATCGCTGATGTGGATGAATGTGGGGATATTTCCCCGCATATCCAACAAGGTATGAAGCTTCACGGCTCCCTTGGTCTTGCGGAATTTTGCCCAGGGAAAGACCGATAGACACAAGTCGATGGTAGTGGCGTCGAGTGCGTACACTGCCTATTGCAAGTCGATGCCGAAATCGTCTTGCTGGTACAACTGCCGTGCGGTATGGATCAGGGATTCGGCAAAATCTGCATAGATTCGCCAATCGCGTTTTTCGTTGGCATCGGCCAGTGTGCTTTTGGACACGGGGCCGCGAATGCCCATATGGTAGAGTTTCGATTGCTGGGCGCGCAAACAGATCTCGATGTCCCGCAGGCTCTCCTGATATGTGAGTTGGGCAAAGGCCATGCAGAGAAACTGGTCCAAACACGTGAACCGCTTGACGTGCATGTTGCCTTGATAGCGTTGAACAGCAACGTCGGAAGGTGTTGGTCGGCATGTGATCCATCACCTGAGAAAAAACGATTTTGCCCGTATAGATATACCAATCTCCTCTGTTGCCAATGAATGGCAGGAGGGTGGCAGGGATGCCGACTAAAGTTCAAGTCGGTTACGGGTGATAATCGTGTTTTTCTATCTATAAACATGATGTTGCGTGGTTGTAAAACTTATATCCAGGACACTAGTGAGCCATTATATGTAGCTTATCCAAAATGGGGAATTGTCGGATTCCAGCTGAGGCAAAACAATAGCAAGAGTTTAAGGCTGAAATTCCCCTGGGATTGCCCAGGGGAAATGGGGTTCGATGCGATAGGCTGGATACCGACTTTACACTTCCTGGCGGCACCATGAGCTAGACAGTCGATATGGCGATTGCAACGGGCTACCGTCGGCAATTTTTCAGACCAAACATCTGGTAGGTATAATTTACAAAACTACATGCGACGACAAAATGTACGTCGCTCCTTCAACTCATCATCGCGCTGTTCGCCGGAATGGGATTTCTTTACAGCACTGGCGCGTCTAGACAGCTTTTTGCGACGCTCAACCCGACTTCTTCTCTCTTGATAAACAAATTCACGATTATTTTCTGTATACATTGTATCTCTCCTTACTCGTGAGTTAATTGCATTTGTTTCTAGTAGTAGCTTTCAACATTTAAACAGTTTTATAGGCAAACAACATTTAGAACCCTATTATGTTAAAAGCAATTAACATTCCAACCACATTAACGCAACCATTGCCCTGATTATGTTGGAATTTAATGTTATTTGGGAGTTGCTGGGTTTCTCATTTTTGAGAATGCACTGATTTTGTTTATCAATCATGAGATTTTTTTATGATGAAGTCATCCGTCAAAACTGATGGATGTATGTAGCAGGCGGCACACAATATGCCGGCATTCAGAGGTGTTTTGGGACTAATATAAATGTCAAAACCCCACAGCATCCTCGGGCTTGCCGGGGATGCTGTGGGGTTTTTAGATCAGTTGATTGAGCAGGAATATAAGCTCTTATATTCCACGCTCCACCCGCCTTTTTATTCCTCTTTCCACTTGATGCTACACCCCATTGATGAATGTTGGGGGGTTGGAATGGGGGTGTTGGAAAGTGTGGCTTTTATTGCGGTTTTTAAATCCTGGCTTTTTACGGCTGCCGGGTTGCGGGGGCTATCGTCAAGGCGGCCACGGTAGGTGAGCTTGCGATCCTTGTCAAAAACAAACAGATCCGGGGTGCAGACTGCTCCGTAGACTTTGGCTATCTCCTGGCTTTCATCGGCCAGATAGTCGAAGGGATAATCTTTTTCGGTGGCGCGTTGCTGCATGTTGGCAAAGCTATCGTCAGGATAGCGCAGTTGATCGTTGCTGTTGATGGCGACAAAAGCGGCCTCCTGAGCTTCAAACTCACGGGCCAGGGTTATCAAACGGGCTTCGATTGCCTGCACATAAGGGCAATGGTTGCAGATAAACATTACCACCAAAACCGACGCGCCGTCATAGTCCTGCAAAGAGTGCTGTTTGCCATCAACCCCCGGCAAAGAAAAATCTGCAGCCTTGGACCCCAATTCACCAGCCGGTGTATGCAATAAAACCATTCCTATGTTCTCCAATAAATAAACCAACTTTTCAACTGCTTAAAAAACCACCTAATAAAGCCATCAATGCCGGGGATGGGGAAATGTCATCACCTCAGCAATCGACTCTTTTTGTGCTGCCAGCATTAGCAAGCGATCAACCCCCAAGGCCACCCCGGCACAACGGGGAAAACCATGTTTCAGGCTTGCCAAAAAGTTATGATCAATTGGCAACTCGTCACGACCATCGTCCAGACGCTGGCGGTTGGCCTTTAACAGTCGCTCTTCCTGCTCTTTGGCATCGGTCAGCTCCTGGTAGCCGTTAGCAAGTTCTACACCAGCAAAATATAGCTCAAAACGTCTGGCAAAGGCCGGTGGTCCCGGGTCAAGTTCGGCCATTGCCGGTTCCCAAGGGGGATAGTCCAACAAAAAGATGCCTCCTCCCTGTTTTTGCAGGGCAGGCTCCAAACACTCAACCAATAATAGATCGACCAACCCCTGACGATCCATATTTTTTAGTTGGGGTTCAAAAACCTTTGCGGCCAAATCCTCCAGGGGCGATAGCAGCGGATCTACACCGACATATTTTTGAAAAGCCTGCCGAAACGTCATGTGTCCCACCGGGCCG
>JADFZS010000219.1 GCA_015232405.1 Magnetococcales bacterium
AATGGGGTCATCTGTTGTTTTTATCAGTAAAAGTTCTTCCAGGATTGTTTTGGCCAGTTCATGTAGTGAGGCATCCACACCGCCAAACAATTGGAGACTTTCTGGAAGAAAGCGATCAGTTCCGCAATATCGCAACAGATTGATCTGGCTATCCAACTCCTCTGATTTTTCCCTGAACAGTGCCTCTAGTGCCGGATCACGTATCTTATCGACGGGAATTTTAAATAGATTCCGCTTCAGCGATACCGGATCAAAAGGTAGTGGCCGATAGAAAAAAACCGGAGGCTTTAAAAATTTATTGTCGCAGAAGTCGTTCCAAGCCGCTTTGGTGTTTACAGGAGTGACATAGACAAGATAATCAAGCTGATTGGTGATTTCCGCCAGGCTATGATCGGTGGTCAACGTTTTTTCTGTCACAGAGCGTGGCCCCAAAGCCTGGAAATGGGGTATGGCGTTGAAAGAACAATAAGAGGTAAAACTAAACATGGCTTTGCGCAGAGCAAGACTCAAACAGCGTCTGAGATTCCTGTGGGGAGCCGGAAACAGTGCGCAGCTGTCTTCTAGAGTGAAACATTGGAAAAAGGGCTGGATTCCCAGGCCAAGCCGTTTCAGGCCGGGAGGTGAGTCCTTCAGGAAAATTGCATCGACCTTACCCCATGGTTCAGATTGATGATCTGTAGAGGCAATAATTTTGATGGTAGATTTTTTGCCATCTGGACCGCATCTACGTAGTTCAGCCGATAGTTTTTTGACCGGTCCTTCCAGGCTATGTGATAGCTGGGCGATGATTTGAAATGTTTCGCCGTTGGAGACACCCTCCTGATGTTTATTTTTTTCCTTAACAGGTGATAGGCTCCAGATTTGCAATAACATGAAATTGCTAAATATCTTCGCTAATTGATGTACAACTTCTCTCAATATGGCATCGTCCGTTTCTCCATGCGAAATAATAAAAGCGGACTCTCCAGACAGCAGTTCCGCCATGCCAGGCTCATGGGTTGGCTGCGGTGAGCGGTAATAACATAGAAACGGCAACATACGGTCTAGATGCAGGGAGCCGCCGTCTGGCAAGGTCTTGCGAATGGGAAGTTGGCTATTTTCCAACCCTTTGGGAAACAAGGAGTGAAAAATATTTAAGCTGTTGTGATCGGCAGAAACATCAGCCATAGACATCATCAGGATCCTTGTCTCCTTTTTGAACTCTTGCTCCAATTGGCTTGTTGACTTGAGTAATGCCACTGACTGGTGCTCTAAGCCAGCGACTGGAGCGGGCGGCACACCACTGACTTTGAGAGAATTTGCAGGCAACGAAGTTTGTCACGGGATTTGGCGATGGCCTCGCTTCCATTGAGGGCATATACACCCATCATTTCAAATTGGTGCAGAACTGAGAGACCATAAAAGGTGACGGATGCGCCAATTCTTGGAATGACGACATCAAACCCTGTCAAATTTTTTTCCCTTATAACGGGCTTGTGGGCGATGTGATGTGACATTCATATAGACTTTGAGTGTATCAATTATCTCAACTTCGTGCCCCATGGATTGGGCGGTCTCCAAGAGTATTTGATGACTGTATAGGTTGGCATTTTGAGCGAAAATGGCGATTTTCATAGAGGTTCCTTCTATTGAACAACCAATGGTTGATGCGCATCCGTTTCCCTTTGTAAACTATTGTTGGTCAAGGGCAATCAAGAAGCAGGAGTTACCACAAAACTATCGTATATGCAAAGTTTAGAACATGATACCACTGCGTGGCAATTTGTTGCCTGCATCAATGGT
Source organism: Magnetococcales bacterium (assembly GCA_015232405.1). Lineage (GTDB taxonomy): Bacteria > Pseudomonadota > Magnetococcia > Magnetococcales > JADFYX01. Next base: position 1,783 of record JADFZS010000219.1, read on the forward strand.
CTTTATGTTTCATTCAATCCAGCCTAACAATGGTAACAATCCATAAAAAGCCCTGACCAAGAATATAATATTTTGCTATTCAATAAATGCTAATAATGCCATCAAAAATCCACGGGCTTCCTGTTGGTCGTCGTTGCATGTGCATAATCCAAATGGGCCAACTTCTGGAATATATTAACAGGATCCATAAAGTGCCTAAAATTAAGGCATGTAGAGTTTGTATTTTAGGCAACAAGCCTATTAATTGAGCATGTATATTTTTTCGACTTGCATTGTCTGTTTATAAAATAACATGCAATTACATCTATTTGCTGTGATTAGAGGAGCTTGGCACGATTGTTGGTATTCCATGGCTATTCAGTCATGGGACGGCCAACCAGTCCCTTTCTAGGTATAGCGCAACATAAGCGAGACAATTAAAGTAATTGCCGGCTTTCTCATAAAGAAAGCCGGAAGGTGAAAGATGTTTCTCTGCTTAACTTGTTACCCCGGTTGCGTTGGTCTGTACTTGGTTTGAACATTTGGGAGAGTGCATGTGAAATGGATCGTCGCCATAATCAAGCCCCACCGCATCGACTCAGTACGAGAATATCTCACCCAGGCAAACATAACCGGCCTTACAGTCAGTGAGGTTCTAGGGTTCGGTCGTCAGAAGGGTCATACCGAACTTTATCGAGGGGCCGAGTATCAGGTGGACCTCCTACCCAAGCTTAAAGTGGAACTGGCCGTTGACGACGATAAGGTGGAGTCAGTCATACAGGCCATAACCCATGGAGCGCACACCGGCAAGATCGGGGATGGCAAAATATTTGTCATTGATCTTGAACAAGCCATACGCATCCGTACCGGCGAAACCGGGTCAAAGGTCATCTGAGCCGTCTCGTCCTTATCAGGAGAAAAAAATTGAAAAACGTGAAAACTACTACCCATGGGTTTGCCTTGGTTGGAGCGATGCTCCTTTTTCCATTTTCTGCCCTGGCATCTGAAGAGGCGGTCATGAACGGCGCAGATACCGCCTGGATTCTGACCTCCATTGCCTTGGTTCTTTTTATGACTCTGCCGGGACTATCACTTTTTTATGGTGGTCTGGCTCGATCCAAAAACGTCCTCTCGGTCCTGATGCACTGCTTTGCCATCGCCTGTCTGATCTCAATTTTGTGGCTCGTCTACGGCTATGGAATGGCTTTCGGTGATGGTGGTGCTTTTAATTCCATTATCGGCGGAGGGAAATACTTCCTGGCAGGAATTGGAACCGAAAGTCTGAGCGGTTCCATCCCTGAAGGGGTTTTTTCCATGTTTCAACTTACGTTTGCAATCATCACCCCGGCCCTCATAGCTGGTGCGTGGGTGGAACGGATACGGTTTTCAGCAGTCCTTCTTTTTTCTGGTCTGTGGTTCACCCTGGTCTATCTGCCGCTTTGCCACTGGGTTTGGGGGGGTGGTTGGATGGCTGAACAGGGCGTTATGGATTTTGCTGGTGGGATTGTGGTGCATATCTCAGCCGGTGTAGCTTCACTGGTAATAGCTCTTGTGCTTGGGCCTCGGCGAGGATTTCCAACGTCCCTGATGCCTCCCCACAACATGACCATGGCCTTCAGCGGCGCGGCAATGCTGTGGGTGGGTTGGTTCGGCTTTAACGGCGGTAGTGCGCTTGCAGCCGGAGGCGGGGCTGGCTTTGCTATCATGGCCACCCACATGGCCGCCGCAGCTGGTTCACTGGGCTGGATGACCATTGAGTGGATCCGGCACGGCAAACCAAGTGTTTTGGGTATCATCACGGGTATGGTGGCCGGTTTGGGGACCGTGACCCCGGCTTCGGGCTTTATAAGTCCTCTGGGTGGTGCGGTCATAGGCTTGATAGCCGGTATCACCTGTTATTGGGCGGTGATTATTATCAAACAAAAGCTGAAAATCGACGATTCTTTGGACGTGTTTCCGGTTCATGGCGTCGGCGGAATTCTCGGAACACTGTTAACCGCAATATTTGCATCCCCTGCAATGGGCGGCCTTGGCTACGCTTCCGAGGGAATGAACATGGTCAGTCAGTTGGGGGTTCAATTTTTGGGTGTTGCCGGGGCCGTGATCTGGACGGCAATGATGACCTGGATTATTCTTCGGGCCATTGGCATGGTTTCAGAGTTGCGGGTTAGTGAGAACGATGAGACGGAGGGTCTTGACGTCACCTGTCACAATGAACGCGGATACATTATGGAAAATTCTCAATACTAAATTTAACTTTATTGGTTGTCCGGGATTTAATAGAGGCAAATAATAGCTAAAGATTGATTTGTTGCCTTGCACTCAAACCAGGCTGCAAAAATCAAATATAAGGTAAAATAGGGAGAAATTTTATTTGAAGTTGTAAGGCTTGTGTGTTGTAACGATCTGAAAATATAAATATTTTACCAGCCCTCAATCCGTTATAACCAATATGGTTTCGCACAGCTAAAATTTTATAAAGTTCCTTGTAATTGGCGATACCCGCTTTTGGAATGGATTGGCGTTCTCATGCTACTGTTGTGTTACCACCGGTGTGTCAATTTGCGCAGTGGAGTGTGACGGCTTGTGCTCTGCAATGATATCTTCAACCCTGTTTAAGGCTGGCTGACAGATAAACATGGCGAGAAAAATGGCGTATAGAACGGCCAATAATGCTACAGCCATGGCAGGACCAATGGTGTTGGGATCATCAAAGCTTGCCAACATTTGGACCAGACCAATTTGGGTACCCAAAAAACCACAGGCCAGAAAATGGCCCTTCATAGCGCGGATAACCTCAGCCGTTTCGCGGCTGGCAAGATGCCAAAATCTATCTGAAACCAATATCCCAAGGGCCAGGAGAGCCTGATTATAGCGTCTCCAGCCAAATGAAGAATAGCCAAGAAAAACACCGCACACCAGAACAATGATGCCCGAGGGGAGGTTGAAAAATGTGGTCAAGTCACCATCTACCGTGATGGTTCCATATAGCATCGTCATCATCAATGCCAAGCCTATGATGCCGGAAATTCTGATTTTCATTGATGTAATCCTGGCTGAGTATAAAGTTTTTTCATCAGTTTGAGTTTAGCTGGTCTACGTTGTAGAAAAGCTGAGTATGAGAACAAAAAAAATAGATATAGTGATCATGATGGCCATGCCAATATAGAGATATTGGGCGTGATTTATGGCCTCATTTTTATCTATAGATTCAGCCCACACTCTTTCGGGCAGTGTATTTTTTAAACGCTGCATTGCAGGGCGCAGTATCCCTTCGGCCAGCAGAAATACATAAATAAGGCTGATTAAAGATAGGGCTATTGCGGGGCCAATTTTGCTTGGATCATCCATATTTGCAAGAGACTGTACAAGACCGATGCCCGCTCCGAAAATGCCAGCGGCATATGTGTGGTCGATAAATTTGTTCAGGCGAAAAATAATTTGTCTGTCGTTGGCAGTTGGCTCACGAGTTGAAATGAGCACCAGCAAAGCCTTTATCGCCTCCAAGCAATTTTTGCCACCAAAAGAGGTAACCGATGCGGCTATGGGAACCCCTACCGCAATAATTATGGCTGGAATATGGACAAACATGTCCAGGTCACCACCCAGCATACAAGCGGCAATAATCAGCGCAAAAAACCCCGCCAGCCCCACCACCCCGGAAACATTCATGGCAACCCCATAATCAATTTTTTTTTAACTTTTACCATGATTTTATATTATTGCCGTCAGACCAAAACAGCAAGAGCAATGGTAGCTGTTGTGAATTTTTTAAATATTGCCGATATTGCCGGGTTTAGCAGATAAAAACAGAACAAGGCATCGAAATTGACCCTACCGAAACCGACCCCACACCCACTACTGACATCAATTTTCCAAAGCTTCCCATTACATGCAGTCCAGTCTACATAACTCAGAGAGCCTCGTTTAAGCTTTAAATTCTTGTGTATTAATTGTCCCACACAAAAAATAGGGCGTTCTTGAGCGGGTTGCTGGTGGTATGTACCAAAATTAGCAATATCATGCGAACACTGCCGAGAAAATCCCGGAGAGTTTGGTTGATGCTATAATTTTTTACAATAATAAGAATGATAGTGCTGGTAGTGCAACTTGATATGGTTTAGATAGTTTGACAGAATTCCAGGAGGTTTGTATCTTGCATCATGCAAAAGGTAATAGTTTTATATAGTGTCCCTGTAATTTGTGCAAATAGAGTTTAAACTCTACTTAAATTGAATGATTCAGGTATTTTTAGTAGTTACACTCCTCATTGCCTATACCGTCAATCTCACTTACAATATCTCTTAATGCTCTCTCGAAGGCCAGTTTGTCCATGTCTTCCCAGGCGTTATGAGCCCTTTTGGCAGCATTATCCAAGGCTAGATCTTCTTCACTATCTGCCAGGGCATAAATACCGTCGAGCAGTTCTTTTAGGGCTCTGTCAAAGGGTGAATCAGCTTCAATATCAAGGTCAACTCTCTCCAGTTCATCTGTGAAATTCTCAATGACCATCATAACCTCAGCCAGTTCATCACAGCTTACACGGTCATCGGCCTGAACATTTCGAACTATAGAAGCCTTGGGTACGGAAAAGGCTACAAATAACAAAATCAACAAGGGAAAAAAGGTTTTTTTCATTTTATGCTCCTATTCAAGGTTAGCTTAACCATATTAATTGATTCGAAATTTCAATTTTTCAAACATTCTCTATTTATTCTGAGATTTCCCATATGACTCACAACAAGCCTCAAATTTGACCGCCCACAACCTCAGAATCAATCACAACCCACATAAACCAATGGTTGCTGTTTGTCTTGTGTTGCCATTTGTCGTCTGCCCACAAAGCCATGATAATACATGAAAATATTCACAATACTAGATTGTGCCAGCTTTTTCCTTACCATGTAAAGAATACGCAACATGATAGGAAAATGAAAATATTTTGCAATGGAAATTGCCTGTTCTGCATAACTGAAGCCGTGAAAATCATGTTAACTCCTCTGTATCAATGATAGCGTATGTATTGTTTGTGATGTAAGCAAAGATTGTTAACCAAAGGAACATCCAATGAATGGTGAGTGTTTCTCAGCAAGGCTTAAAGAGGCTCGTATGCGTGCCG
>JADFZS010000021.1 GCA_015232405.1 Magnetococcales bacterium
GATACCTTGATTTTCTGGGTTTACTTAACAAACTCCAATATTCTATGAAGGGATATTCTCCAGGTTCACCTACTTAAAATTTATGACAACCCAATGTTAATTGAACAGTTACGTCTACTATCGCCTAGTTTGAAAGTAGGCGAATATAACTTACCAGGGCCTCTATCTCTGAACGGCTGAGAATATTTCTCCAGGCTGGCATATATTTACCTTTGCCAGCGCGGATGACATTTATCAGTTGATGGTTTTTTATATCCCTCATCTCATTGGGGTTGGAGTGGTCAGCTGGTTGGATATCCATTAACTGCCCCATAATTCCGTCTCCACCACCCTCTTCACCATGGCAGACAACACAATATTTTTGGTACAGCTGGTATCCCACTTCAGCATCACCCATCAGGGTGTGGTTGGAACGGCTTAAAAAACGCAGATAGGCGATTAGAGAGTTGATTTGTGATTCGTCAAAAACCTTCTCCCACTCCGGCATGGCTTTGCTTATCAGGTTGTGGCGGTCTCTGCCAGTTATGGTTTGCCGACCTTCTCCGGTGATGATTTTTTTAAGTATGGTATCGCTTCGAGAGCGCACGGTTGTTGTCAGATCTGCTGGCTGTATGCCCATTTTTTCCGCCAATGGCCCTGCCCCTTTACCGTCAGGGCTGTGGCATAACTGACAATATGATACATACAAACGCATCCCTTCATAAGCAGCAGGTGGTGATGCCCCTACCTCAATAGCATTTCCCATAGCTAAGAGATAGATAACAAAAGAAAATATAGAAGTTAAATATTTTTTCACCCTGTTTCTCCTAATTATTTTTATTCATTGCCAGTAGAAGTGGGCATGATATAGCAATTGTTGATGCCGTTCCACAACTGTTTTAGCCTGCGAATGGTGTGGTAGAGCAGCCTAATTATACTTAACGTTCTAGGAGTATACCAACTCTTTATATTTTACTCTTGGCATTTCACCAGTACAAACAGCTATTTGAACAACTTAATTTTTCGATATATACACTGTAAACATAAATATAAATAATATTATATTGTTTGCAAGTCACCACACATGTCGCCATACAAACTATTTATACGTAAAAAAGTTAATTTTATTGGAAATAGGAATAGTTGTTGTTAACATAACCGCCAATTGTTAAGGGGCCTTAGTCGGCAAAGGTTTATTTTAATTAATAAATGTTCATTTTATATAAGTTTTTTTTAAAATGACCACAGGATATTTTGACAAATGATGATGCTAGATTTTTAACTTCTTTTTATACTTGCTAAAATTGCAACAAAGAATAATTGGGGGATTTTATTAACTTTAAATAAGGATATTTATTTATGAAATCTGTAAAGTTTAAAATTCTGTTAGGAATAAGTATTCCGTTGTTGCTGATGGCGATATTGGGATATATCAACGTTAGTAGCATCTCCTCCATTTCCCAAACCAATGAACGAGTTGAACATACCTATAAAGTACTTGGGAAAGCGGCATCTATTGTTAGTGCAGCTGTGGATATGGAAACTGGTATGCGAGGTTATCTACTAGCTGGTAAGGAGGGATTTCTTGATCCTTACAACAGTGGCGAAAAGGCTACTTATGAACTAATTTCAAGTCTTTCCCAAACAGTAAGTGACAATCCCAAGCAGGTAAAAAGGCTGAATGAAGTTGAGGATATATTGAAAGGTTGGCAGCAAAATGTTACAGAGCCAACTATCGAATTGCGCCGTAAAATTGGCGATGCCAAGACTATGAACGATATCAGTGCTTTGGTCGGCGAGGCACGGGGCAAAAAATATTTTGATAAGTTCCGTGGCCAGATTGCTACTTTCATTAGCAGAGAGCAATCGTTGTTGAACAAACGTCGTGCTGAATTTACCAAAGCATTCAACAAACTAAAAACATTGGCAGAAGCTGGCAATTCCGATTCATCCCTTTTAAACGTCATGAAAAACAATGAAGGATGGGTCTCTCATACCAATAAAGTAATAGCAAAAGCTAATGATATTCTAGCCGCAGCTGTGGATATGGAGACAGGTATGCGTGGCTACCTTCTTGCTGGCGAGGAAGATTTCCTCGACCCTTACAAGGGAGGTTCAGACAAATTTTTTAAATTAACAAGTAGCTTGAAACAGACTGTCAGTGACAATCCAGCCCAGGTTCATTTAATCAATGAGATGGAACAGACCATCAAAGGTTGGAAAAACAATGTAACAGAGCCTGCCATCTCTCTAAGACGTAAAATCGGACATGCCAAGACCATGGACGATATGGCAAAATTGATAGGTTAAGCACGTGGCAAACAGTATTTTGATAAGTTCCGGGCAATAATGGGTGATTTTGCCGCTGAAGAAGAAGCTTTGATGGAACAGAGGCAGACGGCAAATATTGATACGGTAGAAAACACCAACCTGACTACCATTATTGGAACCATAATAGCAATTATTTTGGGCCTGGGTGTTGGTACCGTGGTTACGAATAATATCACAAAACCTCTGGGTGAGGTTGTGACAATATTCAACAGACTCGCTGCTGGTGATCTCACCATGGAGTGTGCTTCTGACAGAGAGGATGAGATAGGTACTCTTAACAACTCAATGTCGGAGATGATCAAAAAATTACGTGGGACAATTGGGGAAATCAACAAAAACGCCCATGAAATCAACACTGCGTCTGGAGAGCTGTTCTCAATTTCTGGAGAGATGTCCAGTGGTTCTGATGTAATGAGCAGTAGCGCTGAAAGTTCATCGGAAAATGCCCAGAACATGACTGGCAATATGCACACTGTCTCAGCGGCAGCAGAACAGATGAGCACAAACATGTCAAGTGTATCATCGGCGGTGGAAGAGATGAGTGCCAACATGACGACAATCTCAGCTGCAGCAGAAGAGGCCAATACAAATCTAAGCGCAGTTGCTGCTGCATCAGAGGAGGCTAGTAACGGTTTAAATCTGGTTCATGAAGCAGCAAATCGCTCCAACGATAGTATAACTTCCATAACCAATGCGGTTAAAGATGTATCGGTTTCAATTGTCGAAGTGAGTTCCAAATGTAAAAATGCCGCCTCGGTTGCCCAACAGGCCAGTGATGATTCCCAGGCCAATATAGATATAATTGAAGCCCTGACACGTTCTACAGCAGAAATAAGCAATGTGGTGAAAGATATTGAGGCTATAGCCCAGCAGACAAATATGTTGGCTCTCAACGCCTCAATTGAGGCTTCTGGAGCTGGTGAGGCTGGCAAGGGTTTTTCTGTGGTTGCCAATGAGGTGAAGGATCTTGCCAAGCAAACTGCAATAGCTACATCTGATATTAGCAAAAAAATTAGCGAGATACAAAACAACACCCAGAGTGTAACCAGTGCCACGGTTAGTATTACTGACGCGGTGAAAAATATCGCTTCGGCAAACGAAGAAATTTTGCACTCAGTCGATGAGCAGAGCAAAACCATTGAGCAAATAACACAATCCATGGCATCCGCATCTGCTGAAACCAAGGAGGTTAACCGTCGGGTTGATGAATCATCCACCGGTCTTGGCGAGGTCAACCGCAATATGCAGGAGATTGCATCTGGTATTGGAGAGGTGGTTCGTAATGTCAGCGAAGTAAATGTAGGAATTCAGGAGTTGACAAGAACTGTTAACGAAACATCAAACGCTGGTGGAGAAGTTGCCAACAATGTTGCTGACGCTGCTACAATTTCAGAAGAGATATCCAGTAATATTGGACAGATCAAAGTTATGTCAGAAGGCATGCAAGAAAAGAGTGCTGAAATTGAAGAAAAAGCAACAATATTGTCAGGAGTCTCTAAAAAGTTAGACGAAAGCCTGGCTTCATTTTCCATATAACGGTTGGTTGCATATTTGTTCATTTTAAATTCAAATTAATCTTGCATTTTACCTAGCAAAAAAGAAGGTGGGGGCAGCCCCACCTTTTTTTTTGTCAACCACAAAAATGAACCTAATGAAGTTTTGCTACTTGGTTGTTATGGCAAAAAAATATTGTTCACTATCGATTAAGTTATTAAGCCTTGCTTCTTGACTCGGCAAGAAACCCCATGCAAGAATGCTTGTCATAGGTTTATTAACAACCAATAAAACAGTGAACCATAAAGCATAAAGCATAAAGCTTAGCTGCCACATATTGTTTTTAGAATAGTTTTGAGAAGTAACAATGATACACAATCCTGATAAGGCGATGTTCTCGGTCATCAAGCCAACCCCTCGCAAAATAAGCTCGTTTATCAATTCCCAAGAGAACAAACCTTTCACATATGATGAGGTGGGCATCTCAAAGGATGGGCCGCTATCGGAAGACCATCCCATAGCAAATAATTTTAAGTTGATAAACAGGCAGTTTAATATCGGGGAAGGTGAAAAGAGCTATCAGTCAGCCAAAAAAGCCTTTATCAGATGGGGTATGTTTGACCTGGATTGGGTAAATGTTAAACCAACCACCCCCATGAAAGAAGATTATCTGTTTGGCATCGTCAGCCATGTTATGGGTGTATGGTCGGTTAATGTCTGTAAAATTATATATTTAATAGATGACAGTGGTCCCATTGAAAGATTTGGTCTGGGATATGGTACACTCCCCGGACATGCTATTTGTGGTGAAGAGAGATTAACCGTGGCTTTCAACCAGGAGACCGGAAAAGTAAGCTATGATATTTTTTCGTTTTCCACAGAAAGTCAGTTGATAGCCAAGATATCATCTTTCCATCTACGAACCCTACAAAACCGTTTTGCCAATGCCTCTGCCCGTCGAATGAGATATTTTGCCCACATTTAGCAAAAATAACTTCATGAAATTACGCACTATTCAAATGAACAGTGATTAGTATTCATTTTTAAACCTTGATTTTTAACAATGGTTTCAAGCATTCTTGCCAGTCTATGTGTTATAAGACACATTTATACGCTATATCACACACTTCTAAAGCTTGTTGGTACTTTTGAAGTTAAAATTTGTATCATAATTAAATGTAGGCAATCGTTAACTACTAAAATTGAGGGATTATTATGCAAAAACGATTGGGTTGGAAGGGAGCAGCACTGTCGCTGTTCATTGGATTGGGGTTGATCTCCTCTGCGACGGCAGGAGAGAGCCTTAAGGATGTAATGAAGCGTCGTGGCCTAAACCAAAAAGATCTTTTGGCTGCGGCAAAAACATTTGTGCCGACGGGCAAGCGTGACGAGTTCATCGTATTTAGTTCAGCAGGACAATGGGGCGGTGTTATTGTTTATGGTATACCGTCCATGCGTATCCTAAAATACATCTCTGTCTTCCAGGCAGAATCATGGCAGGGATACGGATATGATGATGAGTCCAAGCGTATCTTGTTTGGCGAAGGTCAGCGCAAAGAAGGTCCGACAATAACTTGGGGTGACACTCACCACCCAGCTATTTCAGAGACCAATGGTGATTATGATGGACGTTGGTTGTTCATCAACGATAAAGCCAATCCACGGCTTGCTGTTATCGATCTCCACGATTTTGAAACCAAGCAGATTGTAGTCAACCCCCACTTTAAATCAGAACATGGCGGTGCATTTGTTACCCCCAACACCGATTACATCATTGAGACAGCTCAATACCCTGCGCCGTTTGCGCCTGAGTATGTTCCTCTGGAACAGTTCAACGAGAAATATCGTGGTGGTGTGACCTATTGGAAGTTTGACAAGAAGGCTGGTCGTATCGACAAGACCCAATCTTTCTCAGTGGAGCTACCTCCTTACACTCAAGATATCAGTGACTTCGGTAAAAAAGCATCAGACGGTTGGTCTTTCACCAACTCATTCTGTGCCGAGCGTTACACTGGTGGATTTGAAGAGGGTCGTCCGCCGTTTGAGGCTGGCTGTTCAGCTAACGACACCGATATGCTCCATGTGATCAACTGGAAGAAAGCTGCCCAGCTATATGAAGCTGGTAAAGCCAATATGGTTAACGGCATGGCAATGCTATCCATGAAAACCATGGTAGACAACCAAGCTCTATTCCTTATTCCTGAGCCAAAAAGCCCACACGGTGTTGATGTTACTCCAGACGGTAAGCACATCATCGTCTCCGGTAAGCTAGATACTCACGTTTCAGTTTACTCTTTTGATAAAATCCAAAAAGCCATCAAATCTGGTAACTTTGCCGGAAAAGATGACTACGGTATTCCAATTATCGACATGAAAGATGCCCTACACGGTCAGCTATCTGTTGGTTTGGGACCACTACACACCCAAATGGGTTCTGGCGACGGTGAGGTTTATACATCACTGTATGTTGACTCCATGGTTGCAAAATGGAACTACAAAACTCTCAAGGTTCTTGACAAGGTTCCTGTCTCCTACAACATCGGTCACTTGATGACCATGCACGGCGACACAGTTAAGCCTCGTGGTAAATATCTTGTTGCTCTGAACAAACTGGCTATTGACCGTTTCAACCCAGTTGGTCCTTTGCATCCACAAAACCATCAGCTCATCGACATCAACAACTCCAAAATGAGTGTTATCTATGACATGCCTCTACCATTGGGCGAACCGCATCTAGCTGTTGCAATTGACGCGAAACTGCTCAAGCCACATGTCCGTTACCGTCTAGGTACTGACAGCCGTACTGGTAAGCGTTCACCTTATCGTACCCGTCCTGGTCGTGAGAAGACTGTAAGAACTTGTGATGACAATGGTAAGTGTACAGTTGAGGTATTTGGTACTCTGATCCGCTCTCATATCAATCCAGAGAAGATTGAGGCCACTGTTGGTGATACAGTAAAAATCCACTTGACCAACCTTGAGCGTGCTCAAGATGAGACCCACGGTTTCACTGTTGACCTCATGAACGTTCACGCTAGTGTAGAGCCAGGTAAAACAGCCTCTGTTACATTCACTGCAGATCGTGAGGGTGTATTCCCATACTACTGTACTGAGTTCTGTTCTGCTCTTCACCTAGAGATGGAAGGTTATCTGCTGGTCAAGCCTAAAGGTGCTGGCAAATCTTACGCTTCATCTAAAAAGCTTTCACCTGCTGAGCAAGCTAAATTCAAAAAATCTTATGAAGCCAAGTTGAAGACAATCGCTGGAACCAACGATGTCATCAACAGTGTGGTTAAAGCCATCACCGAGATGGGCTATGCTAAAGACCCACGGACAAAAGCTCTCATGGATGACGCAGTTGACCAGCTCAACAAGATTCCTGATGTTGAGAAGAAAATGAAGGCAGCTGTTGAGAAACAAGATTGGAAAAATGCTGCTGATTGGGCAGAGATGATCTGGCAATACCAGGTTAAAACTGCTGACATCGGTCTGCGTATCAAGATGATTTTGGAAGAGAAGGCTAAGCAATAAGTTTGACCAAGCCTTGAAAAAATCGACCGGGCCACCCTTGGCCCGGTCGTATTTTTTTTCAATAGCAACCTTGATGTTGCACGAAGTATTTCTAGTTAGTTCATTGTTTTAAAGCATAACCGCCGTAGCTTATTTGTCATACTTCGCGCAGAATCCAGGAAAATATTTAAACAGCATCCTGCCATTATATTTTTTTTATTTTTTTTTTGAACAAAATTGCACTTTAACGCTCTAAGTAAAAAGTTACTGCAATGTATATCTGGTCCTCTCTTTATTTAATCGGATAATAGATCCCCCAGACCCTATTTAGTTTTTCTGCTGGAGTTTCCCCAATAATGAACAACGCCTCTCAAGTCCGTTCCCTTGGTATAATCTATCGTGTATTGACTGTTGCTGGGCTTCTACTGCTCATTGCAGCCTATTTTAGCCCTGTATGGTGGGTTTCCCTGGAAGCACCACAATATCCCAAAGCAACGTTCCCTGATGGTATTCGTATCCATTTCCATTTTGACGGAGTGCATAACGGCTGTACCGAACAAGAGAGCGATGAGATTGAGATTGGTGAGGGAATTGATTGTGTTGAGGAGATGGACACCATCAACCACTATGTTGGCATGGCTCCAACCTCTGCCGGTGGCCCTATTGAGCGTGGCTTGTCACACTTTTCATTTACCATATTGGGGGTCATGCTAGTGGTATTTATGATGCCCAATAGCAAAAAGCAGGTCTATGTCTTGGGGGGTGGCTTTGCTGCCATCATGGCCTGGATGCTGGTCTCCCTTTATGCCCAGGGCTATTTGGAGACCATAGCCGCTGGGTTTGCCGATGGTATGGGGCAGTTTTTCAACGATAGAAAACAGATTGTAATAGAGACAGAAAAACTAAAACGTAACGCAGCCATGGTGGTGGGTGCTTATGGAGTGATAATGGTGGCAATCACCTTTGCCCTCTGGAAAGCTGGTGATGGTCTGCGTTGGGTTTTGGCTTTGGTTCCTGCAGGGCTGTCGGTTATTTTTGTTATCGATTATGCTGCTTGGCTCTACTGGTTTGGTCACAACCTCCACCCCTGGGGAGCATTCTCGGTAAAACCGTTTATGCCCACAGTTTTTGGTGATGGCAAAGTGGCACAGTTTACCACCCACTCCTATCCTCACTATGGCTATTTTATGTTGATTGGTGTCACACTTCTGCTTTTGGTCGCCATACTCCTAAGAAGAAAAATGTACCGTTTAGCAGCAGAAGATAGCGGGACCCAGTAGTGTGAAGAGTTTTGCACACTACACTCCGTTGTGGCTGCTCTGTTTTATATCTGTTTTTTCTTTTGTAGCATCTGGTTTTAGCGAGATAAAAAAAACAGATTTACAGCAGCTCATTGATGATACCAAGACTGGTGGTGTGCTAAAGGTTCCTGCTGGAACCTACCAAGGGCCGATAATAATAAACAGGCCCATAACCCTTGATGGTGGTGGTAAGGTTATTGTTGATGGTGGTGGCAAGGGAACTGTTGTTACTATTAAATCAGACAACGTAACAATTAAAAACTTTACCCTGCAACACTCCGGTCAACTACACAACAATGTTGATGCCTGTATTCAACTAAAAGGCGACAACGGTAAAATCATAAACAACAAAATGGTGGAGTGTCTGTTTGGTATCGATATCGCCGAATCAGACAACAACCTCATTGAAGGCAACTATATCTCCTCCTATGATCTGGAGCTTGGTATCCGTGGCGATGCCATGCGCCTTTGGTATTCCAAAAAAAATATTGTCCGTAAAAACACTGTTCGTGACTCCCGTGATATTGTTATCTGGTATTCAGGTGATAATATCATCGAAGAGAACGATGTTACCGGAGGCCGTTATTCGATCCATTTTATGTATGCCAACGGCAACATAGTTCGCAAAAATGTTTTTGATGGCAATGCTGTTGGTGTTTTTCTAATGTATACGGAACACACCTTGGTGGAGGATAATCTTATCCGTAACGCTGCTGGTGCCACCGGGTTGTGTCTGGGTATGAAAGATACCTCCAACGTCCAGATCATCGGCAACCGTTTGATCTACTGCTCATCAGGCATATATCTGGATCAATCCCCTTTTCAACCAGACACCATAAATTTATTTAAAAATAACGAGGTGGCCTTTAACGGGACCGGGGTGCTGTTTCACATGAGCTTGGTGGGCAACCAGTTTTTTGGCAATAGGTTTTACGGTAATTTTATCCCGGTATCTGTCGATTCTCGCGGTCATGCTCAGGGCAGTGTCTGGAAAGGTAACTATTGGGATACCTACCAGGGTTTTGACCGTAACCAAGATGGCATTGGCGACACACCTTTTAAACTATTTTTCCATGCCGACAAACTGTGGATGGACGCACCAAACCTTAAATTTTTCTTTGGCTCACCTGTACTGGAAGCACTGGATTTTCTGGAGAAGCTAGCTCCATTCTCAGATCCTGAACTGGTGATGAGCGACCCCACACCACTGTTTACCATGCCAGACAAAATAGAGAAGCAAAAACCCACACAAAAAAATACCCAACCGTCTAAAACCACTATTACCAGCAACCCTAAAAACAGTTTGGATAATGGCTAAAAACATCACAAAAAAAGTGAAGCAGAAAACTATCTCCCGACGCTCTTTTAACCGCGGTGTTATTTTAACCTTGGCGACCTTATCAGCAGCAGGAGCAGGCTTTTACCCCATTTCTTCCCCACAGGCAAAAAACTATCTGCGCCCCCCTGGTGCTGTGCCAGAGGCGGAATTTCTGGCCTCATGTATCAAGTGTGGTCAATGTGTGCAAACCTGCCCGGTGGAGGCTATAGAGCTGGCCTTTTTAGATGATGGTTTTGGTGTCGGTACTGCTTATATCGATGCTCGCAATCAGGCATGTGATTTTTCATGTGATGCTTTGCAGTGTATTTTGGCCTGCCCAACTGGAGCACTGGATCATAAAATTGAAAAGCCAGAGCAGGTACTAATGGGTCTAGCCGAGCTTACCCACCCAGATCGCTGTCTTGCCATTAAGAATCAAGGTTTCAAAGGTCATATACGGGGTGAAGATTTTGGCGGGCTGCTCCGCTATATGGAGGTTGACCGCTGGAACCCCCAGCTTATGCGTGATCATCCGGTAGACCGTGAAATATGTGATGTCTGCCAACTGCTCTGCCCTATCAAAGGGGCCATAACCATGGAGCAAAAAAACAATGAAGATGGCAGTAGCTACTGGACCCCTGTTGTCCACTCCACCTGTACCGGGTGTGGTGTATGTGAGATGGTCTGTCCTGTAGAAGAGGCCGCCATTGAGATTATTCCATGGAAAAAATGGCAAGAGACAGAAAGTAAGGATGGTAAGGAGAGTGATCATGTGGGGTAAAAAAGAGATTCCCAAAGAGGTAATAGAGATCCATGATCTGCGCTATAAGGATTTAAAAGCTGGAGGTAAGGCCAAAGAACATATGGCCAACCAAGCAAATGCAGGGCGTACAGTTTGGCGAAATAGGCGCTGGGCCTCTCTCATTATAGTCAATCTGCTTTTTGTCGTATCATTTCAGTTTGATCTACAACTGGTCGAAGGCTCTCTGACCGCCTCCCGGTTTATCGGTTTTCATATGGCCGATCCATTTGCAGCGATGCAGGTTGCTTTGGCGTTTGGTCAGGTCATCTTAAATTTGGTTATCGGTACACTTACAGTTGTCTTTCTCTATCTAATTGTTGGTGGTCGGGCTTTCTGCTCCTGGGTATGCCCCTACCATCTGGTTTCTGAGCTAACCGAAAAAATTCATCTGGCTCTGGTCAAAAAGAGGATAATCAAAAACCACCCCTTTAATATTAAAACCAAATATTGGTTATGGGGAGTTTTTTTAGCTATTGCCCTTATAACAGGTTATACTGCTTTTGAGATGCTCTCACCAATGGGTATATTAAGCCGAGCCATGATATATGGGCCGGGTATTGGCCTGTTGTGGGTTCTATTTTTATTGTTGGTGGAAATTTTCTATTCTCGCCGTGTCTGGTGTCGAAATATCTGCCCAATTGGAGTCACTTACAGATTTATTGGTATTTTCTCTTTGACCAAGGTTGTCTATGACCTCTCAGGATGTCATCATGACGGGGCATGTAGAAGTGCCTGCTTGGTTCCCCATGTGTTGGAGTTTACCAAACCGGGAAAAGCAACGAGTTTACAAGATAATTTTGTCGGGGGGGATTGCACAAACTGCGGAATGTGTGTAGATATCTGTCCTACAGATTCTCTCAAATTTGATATTCGTTATGTTAACAAACTTTTTTAAATATAGAGGTCATATGAAAAAGTCACTAATTTTGTTCCCTCTGCTGCTAATCATGGTGTTGGTTTCAATGCCTGTTGATAATGTGCAAGCAGGCAAAAAAGATGAATCAAAATGGTCTGGTAAAAAGCTATACATGCGTAAAACCTGCATGGCCTGTCACGGTCGTGGAGGAAAAAAAGCTATATTGGCCTATCCGAATTTAGCTGGTCAAGATGAGAAATATCTAGCCAACCAGATGAAAGATATCGCCTCTGGCAAACGTCTAGCCTCCAATGATCCCACCGGACACCCAAGAACCGAGGGTATGAAAGGTGTGATGCATCTGGTTAGCAAAGATCAAATGAAAAAAATTGCTAAATGGCTCTCAACAGAATCACCAGCTCCTCTTCATAAAGATACCAAAAACCTTGATCCTGCCAGAGTTGCCCAAGGTAAAAAGATCTATACAAAATTAAAATGCAAAACCTGTCACGGCGTTGATGGTAAAAAACCACTCAAGGGTAAACCATATGTTGCCGGGCAGAAAAAACAGTATCTGGTTCTTCAGATGGAAGATATGAAGAGTGGCATTCGCAAAAATGGTCAAAGTGGAACTATGAGAGCTTTTATCAAAAAAGCCTCTTCCTCTGATATTGAGTTAATGGCAGAGTATCTTTCACAGGTATCTCGGGCAAAAAAATAGTATATATATCCAGTTAAACATAAGGACACAATCATGCAAAAAAAATCCATATTGAAAATGGCTGTTTTAGCAGGGGCGCTGCTTTTTTCCAGCTCGGTTTTAGCAGGCTGGAATGAGGGTGGTGGCGAACAGGATGCTGCGATTAACCTTGTACCCAACAAACAAAATGGCATCGAAGTATATGAAGTATGTTCTGCCTGTCATATGTTGGAAGGTTGGGGCACAACTGACGGAACCTTCCCACAGCTAGCAGGACAGCACCGCAGTGTGCTTATTAAACAGTTGGCTGATATCCGGGCCTTGAACCGTGACAACCCAACCATGTATCCATTTGCACTACCGAGCGAAATTGGCGGTGTGCAGTCTATCATGGATGTAACCGACTATATCTCTAAACTACCCATGAATCCTGAGAATGGTAAAGGTCCGGGGACAAATCTAGCCCACGGTAAAAAACTGTATGTTGAGAACTGTGTCCGTTGCCATGGAGAACGGGGCGAAGGTATACCAGCAAAGTTTTATCCATTAATCCAAGGGCAACACTTTAAATATCTCTTACGCCAGTTTGAGTGGATCCGTGACGGCAAACGTCGTAACGCCAACCCAGACATGGTTAAACAGATCAAAGGATTTACCCAAGATGATATGGTCGCAGTTGTCGATTATGTGTCTCGTTTGACTCCTCCTAAAGAAAAATTGGGACCTCCAGGTTGGGAAAACCCAGATTACGATTGATTTTTCTTTAAAATGATTCAAATAAAAGGTATAGAAAAAAAATTTCAACGCCACCCAGTTCTGGATGGCGTTGATCTTTTTGTAGAGTCTGGGGACCGTATCGCCTTGATCGGCTCCAATGGTGCTGGCAAGACATCTTTGATACGCTGTATACTTGGGGAATACTCCTTTACTGGTGATCTGACGGTATCCGGTTTGGACCCAAGAAAACAGCGTGTTGCAGTGCTTGGTCAGGTGGGGTTTGTACCCCAACTGCCCCCACCATTGCGGGTTAGGGTTGAGGAACTTATCTATCTAACAGCCAAGTTGATGCATATATCAGTTGACAGCATACGTCAGGTAGCCGAACAGCTTGGTCTTGATATCTCACGCCATAACAAACAGATATTTTTCAAACTATCTGGCGGCATGAAACAGAAACTTCTTATTGCCATCGCTCTGGCCAGGAATCCCAAAATTTTGATTCTTGATGAACCATCTGCCAATCTTGACCCTGAAGCCAGAGAGACATTTTTTTCACTTTTGGCAATGATGCCAAAAGAGACGGTAATGTTACTTTCAAGTCATAGGGTAGATGAGATATCCAGCTTGGTAAATCGTGTCATTGAGATGGACCAGGGAAAGGTTGTATTGGACAGACCTTTTATCCAAGCACGTAAAGAGGGAGTTTGACAAGTGGGGAAGATTTCTTCGCTATTAATCGCAATCGCCACAGTGGGTATGATATTACTTGCTGGTTGTGATCGCCCCCCTGCTGATGGGCCGAAAAAGGTCCGGTGGGATAAGGATTTTTGCGAAAGATGCCGCATGCTGCTGAGCGACCGTCACTATGCCGCACAAATACTTGATGCAAAGGGTAAATATCACCTCTTTGACGATCCTGGTGAGATGCTTTTATCATTTGCGCAAAAATATAACAAAGACCCCAAGGCAAAACTATATGTTACCGACTCCAAAAGTGGCAAATGGCTAAATGCCAGAACAGCCTACTATACAAGTGGGCATCTATCCCCCATGGGGTTTGGATATGGAGCAATCGAGAAGCAAACCTCTGACAGCAATGATTTTACAACGTTGTTAACCATGCTTTTAGCCGGGGAGAGTGGTGCTCCTACCCCCCATAACCACAAAACCATGTCTGATTCCCCCAAGATGCCCGAAACAGACCAACATACCCATATGCAACATTGATGAAAGTGTTTTTATGAAACAGTGGAGAGCAATAGCCTGGCAGGATATCAAAGAGTCAATTCGCGCTTGGTGGTTTTTTATCTATGCCTTGATTTTTGGTGGTACAGTGGCACTACTTTTTATTTTGGGTGTTACTGAGTCACAAATTCTTGGCTTTATGGGTTTAGGCCGTCTGCTGCTCACCTTTATTCAGCTTTGTGTTGCCATTCTACCTGTGTTTGTATTGGTAAGTACTGTTCGCTCCATTGTTGGTGATAGGGAATCCCACGTTCTAGAGTATTGGTTATCCATGCCCATAGCTTTTGGCGACTATTATTGGGGAAAGTTTATCGGTCGTTTTTTGGTAATATTTCTACCGGTTTTTATCGCCCTATTGGGAGCATCGGCTTGGGGAGTATATGTTGATATCACGGTTCCCTGGCATCTGTTTTGGCTCTATAGCGCACTGTTGGTTGCCATATGTGGCTGTTTTTTGGGTTTTGGTTTTTTAATATCCACCCTCACCCGTCATCAAGAGGTTGCTCTATCTGTCTCTCTGGTGTTGTGGCTGGTTCTTTTACTTTTTATGGATCTTATACTCATCGGGGTAATGCTCCAGGAGAGAGCCTCCCCTGAGCTTGTTGTGAGCATAGCCCTAGCCAACCCACTACAGAGTTTCCGCACTGCTGCCATGGTGCTGTTTGATCCTCGCTTGGCGGTCCTTGGACCAACAGCAGATATAATACTGGACTTTTTTGGCAGGGTCGGCTTTTTGATTTATGCCCTTACCTACCCCTTGGTTTTGGGCCTTGCATCTGCCTACACAGGATTTTTGATCTTCAAACGTGGTGATCAGATATAGCAGTAAATCTTTAACAAAGACCTTTTACAATTTGCAATAGGTTACTGAACAACTATTTCTCCCCAGATCCAGAGGCTTTAATGGTCTCAGACAGGCTGTTTATCACTGTACCAAATCTTCTTTCATTCTCTTTTTCCACCTCTTCTGCCAAACCAGGATGTCGCTCAAGTGTGACTAGATAGGCAAGAATATCATTAAGTTCTTCATCCGTGATATCTTGGGCTGTCTCTTCCATATCTTCATGTTTACGTATGCCCTTTTTAAAGTTTGACATCTGCCTTATGAGATAAGAAGGATATTGACCGGTAAGGGCGGGACCGTGTTTGTTGCTTTCGCCTTTTTTCTCTTTGCCACGCCCCTCTTTGCCATGGCATTTACGGCAATCTTTAAACAGCTTTTTGCCAGCTTTAACATCCCCTTCAACATAGGGAATAGTCACATCAATGCGCAGTGAAGATAGGTATGATGCCACATCAATCATATCCTCTTCTGGTAGCTCTCGCTCTTCGGTATATGGCAGCATGGGTATGTTAATGCGTTTTCTGTCACGAAAACTCCGCAACTGGCGTATAAGTATGCTGCGCATCTGCCCGGCTAAACGTGGATACTCCCCCTTGTTACCCCCCTGCCCCAACTCACCATGGCAGGCAGCACAAACAATATTTACATCTCTACCGTTATAGAGATCGACATCATCTTCATTTATTTCTTGGGCAATAGCGACAAATGGGAGAAAAAAAACCAGGCAAAATGATAAAATAGATCGGGTCATCCTTGGAATCCTATTGATGAAACTTAAAACAGTAGCTGCCATAATAATAGATGAGAAAACAGTCTGTAGCAATCCCCAGAGAAAATCATGCAATCGAGGAGGGACAGTTAGGGGGACTTTAACAAAAAAACCGAGTTAATGAAAACCAGGATATTGAGCTTTGAAAAATGGCTATTGACAAAGATTCCACGTCATATTGTTGGAGAATAGAGTTAATTATGATACATTTTATAAAAAATAATCCCAGGAGTCTGTCGGACTGGACTACTGGTATAATAGGTTGCATAACATACTTACTTACAATCTGTCGTCAATAAGAAGATAATGTGAGGGTAATATGTTTGACTCCAATAACAAGGAAGATGAGCTACAAAAAAAAATTGTTCGCAAAGAGATGCAGCAGATCATGGAGGAGCTGGAAGCAAGCTTTCCCCTGCTAAAATCTAAGGTTGGAGCGTTTACAGGTGCAGGTTTTGGCACAGCCTCGGCAATTGGGGCAACTTCATTTGCTGCAGGGGCCAGTGTCAACCTTGCAGGTATAAAGTCTGGCCTGTTGTTATTGGGTAGCCTAGCCGGGGGTAGCATGGCTGTGGGTATGGCAATGTTAACCGCCCCTGCTGCTGCATTTTCATTTTTTGGTTACCATATGCTGAAAAGCAGAAATAGAAACACCCTAAAACAGGCATACCTAGTTGCAATTGAAGAGTATAGAAATCTCTATGGGCAGATAATAGATCAAGAGCAGCTTTTCCATAAAGAGATAACCGCAATTGATGAGATTATTACAGCCTTGGAAGAGTCCTTACAAGAGTTGAAGTGATACCCCCCCTTTTAGTTTGTTGCTACACCATAAAAATATTTTTTCCTAAAACAAAACACCTGAACTAGAGGTATAATCAAGCTAAAACAGGTGGGTTTCCCCTTGGTAATTAGCACATATATTGCTGCAAGCAGGTGAAAAATTGATCTGTTTTGTTGTTTGTTGCAAACCAACTTAAATTGCTATTTCGTTATCATTGATATTGAAACTCACAATGTTTGCAATACTAGCTATTTGTTATAAATAGTTGTTTTTACCACAAAAATATGTCATTTTCACTACCCTGTTTCTTTAGCAATCAAACTATTCTAAAAAGGATAAAGGGAGTTAATTCAAGTGATTTATCATAAGAAAATTGCCATTTTGTTAACAGCATTTGGTTTTGTACTTGGTGCAAGCAATATAGCCTCTGCCTCTAACGATTGCTTTGAAGAAGGGAAAGATCGTGATTGGTGTGATAAATTTAATATTTCATTTATGGATAAAGGTGGTAACAGCGATATACAAAGTCTCTCCCTGTCCAACTTGATGCAGTACCGATTAGTAAAAAAAGTAAGACTCTCCTGGGAACTAAAGGGAACCAAGGGTGAGTCTGACGGTGAGCTGTCTGCTGAAAATTACGCCACCACGATAGAGGCCAGATATTCACCATCAGCAAGTTACTATTTTGTTAATTTGGGCTGGGAAAAAGATGAATTCAGAGGTATAGATAGAAATCTCTCTGTTGGACCCGGTGTTGGTTTTAAAATATTCGACGGTCATGCTCTTAAACTATCTACAGAGGCTGCTCTTCATTATGACCTGGAAAAAGGTACCGATGGAAGCCGGGAGGAGATTGCCAAGGGTTTATTAAAGATGGATTACTCTTATCTCTTCTACGATAGATATACACTTAGCGAAATTTTGGAATATGATAGAGAGCTAGACGATGGCAATAAATATGGCATAACATCAGAAACCAAATTATCATCTAAAATGTCAAAAACCCTCTCAATGAACATAACATATACCCTTAAGTATGACAGTAAGCCACTATCGTCGGAATATAAAAAATTGGATAGAACACTAACTGTGGGAGTTGAGAAGTTATTCTAAATTAAGGGATATCAATATTTTTGCACTCATATTCAAATAAAAAATGCCACGGTTCGGTTGGTTGTTCAAGAAGATCTTTTGCTGACTTTAAAGCTGCGGCTTCTTGAGCTGGCAGGTTTAGTTGTTTATACATTTTAGCCAGATTTTCAAACCATTGATGTCTATGTGGGTTGAGTTTTACGGAAACTTCTACAAGAGCCACCCCTTTTAATTGGTTGCCTAGTCTAAACCTGGCGATACCAAGATAGTGGGTGGCTCCTGCATGTTTGGGGTGACAATCTAAAATCTTACGAAAAATAGTTTCAGCTTCTCTATTGTTGTGGTTATTTATCATCGTTACCCCCTTGATAAAATAGCCGGGAGGTAAAGCAGATTTTTTACCATCTGTAACACTGACAACATTTGCTAGCTCAACTGATAGAGCCTTTTGTAACGGTTCTAAAAATTCGCTATAATTTCGCCATCGCTGCCGTGATGTTTTATAAATTGGTTGTCTTACCTGCCAAAAACTGGCTGTTTTTACCGTTCTATCCAGTTTGTTAAAGTTTAAAACCTGGGGGTTCCAATCAATGCCTATTTTCTCCAACATTTTACGGCTATAATACTCCGGCTTTTCAACCAGTCCTTCGTAGGGTATCTCCAATATTCTTCCGGGTAGAACCCGATGCCAGTGATCCATCAACCTCTGGTGGTCCACCAGCTGTTCTCCAATATTTTTTAGATCATAGGCGAAACCCATACCGCCAAATTTTGCCTGATAGTCGGTAAAATAATTTGATATTGCACAATCTCTGGCATCACGCTGTATATGTATAATCGTAGCGTTGGGAAAAAACAGATGGATCAAGCCGATATTTTCAAAATTATGAGGTAGTTTATCCACCACTCTCAAGGCCGAAGGTTCAAACTGTTGCAAATCTGCCAGCAGTGGTTGGGCCAGGGTTTGACTCTCTGAATTTGTCAACTCAGATATACATTGGGGGTACTCATGGGTTGAGCCGATATGTTGTTCCCAAGCCGATAGAGTTGCAATTAATGATGGAATTTGTCCAAGCTCTCCTGCACCAAAAATATCAGGATGGCTGGCTAGAATTTGTTCCACTAAAGTAGTACCAGAACGGGGCATACCCAAAACAAAAATCGGAAGCTTAGATGGATCGCCAAAGTCTTTTCTCTGGGCAAAAAACTCCTTTGAGAACGCCCCCATTATCTCCTCAACATATCCCCTGTGTACCTCTGGGTTATAGGGCAAAAAGAGCTGGCTTACCCGGTTGGCCTCGGTAGCAAGTTCAAAGGCCTTTGCATAGCTTTTAGCTTTCTCCCATGCCACAGCCAAATCAAACATAAGGTTGCTGCGTACCGGACCTTGCAAAGATGGCATACGGGCAGCTTTTTCAATTTTTTCAAGTATTGTCGGATCGTCGGGAAAACGGCGAGCAGTGGTGAGTGCAGAAAAACCGATTACAGGGTTTTTCTCATTTACAGTTTCAAAATGTCCTATTGCCTCATTAATCTTTCCTAAGTGCAGCAACAGATAACCATAACCAAGACGGGCTTGGGGAAAATCTTCCACCTCTTTTAGTGCCTGTAAAAAATACTTTTGAGCCTCTATATGTTCATCACCATGGCTGTGGGCAAATGCCAAGGCGGTGATAGCCTCGGCAGGTAAAAGCCCAGTTTTACCCTTGGTTAACTCAACCGCTTTTAAAGCGGCTTGAATTGCTGCTTCTTGGGAATAGTTTGGGGCGCAAGCTCTGGATAATCTTGCCCATAAAGAACTATTTTCAGGCTCTTTTTTAATGCACCTACCTAAATATTCAACAGCCTGACCAAAACGGCCTTGGAGGAGTGAAAGCTCTGCTAACTGCCCCAATATCTCTATGTTATCAGGAAACTTTCCAAGAGCTTTTCGCAGATATAGCTCTGCCTCGTTGTGCCTGTTACAAGCAGCCAATACCAGGGTATAGATGGTTAGTCCATCTGGTTCATCAACCCCTGACCCTTGCAAAATCTCATGGGCCAGCTTTTCCGCCTCATCCAAACGGTTTAAAGCCAGCAACGCTTCAACTCGGCTTTTCTTGGCAAGTGGAGTAGCTGGTTTGTTATTTAGCGATGGATGATCAAGCTCATCAAGGGCTGATTGAGGTTCACCCAATAAAAGCTGAATACGGGCAAGATTAACGCAATAAGCTGCTAACCCAGGTTCCAGATCACGGGCCAAAATAAGAGAATCTTGGGCCTCACAAAGTCTACCCAATTTCATCAATGCCATACCTGCCCGACCATGGGCTAAGGCAAGTTTGGGATCTTTTGCAATAGCAAGTTCAAGATACTGCAAAGCGGTGTCAGGCTCCTCCAACAGCAGATAACCACCACCTAAATCTGCCAGAGCAGAGGGGTCCATATTTGTGCTATATTGACGGGATTCTTCTAGATATTTTCGACTAGCTTCACTGTTGCCCTGCTGCAAAATGACAATTGCCAACAGAGCTTGAACAGAAGATTTTTCAACTCCAGACTGGGTTTTTGCCAACAGTTTAAAACACTCTCTTTCCACCAAATCAAGTCTGCCTTGGCGATGTTTTTGGCGGAGAGTTAGCAGTTGTTGTATGAAAGATCTGCTATTCAGGTTTTGCTCCCTTTGTTTATTAAAAACGCACTAGGACATGTTATTATTGCTGCCTTTAGAAAAGTTAAAACAGGAGCAAAACTATATGTCCGGTTATCCTATTTTTGTAAAATAGGAAAAAACCAAATTGACCTATACAAACTCTACTGTTAATAGGGAAAGATTACCTGAAATACCATTTGCAGAAACGGTATTTATTGCTACATACCCTCCTGTTGTGTGTACTTTGAAAAATCCGGTATTATTCGCAGTAGTATGGGAAATTCTTATTTTTGTTCTAGAGTTATTCGGTGTTGAAGCTTTGGTGTAGGTCAAATATCTTGTCGGCAGGGCATTGGTTTTTTTTACCCACCCGGAACCAAAAGCAGTATTGGCGGTAGAAAATCTAATAATATCTGTTGTAACATCAAAATTTGTACCTGTTGGGGTAAAATCCAAACCTGAATAAACCCCGGTCATACTTACAATATCCTGTCCAGAGGTGAATGTTAGTGCTTGACTTGCTGATGTCACAGTGTTCAAAATACCTATTGTCAAAGATTGGGTAGATCCTCCATCACTGCCATATGTCAGGCCGTTGATACTTGCAGTTATCGTCTCACCATCGTCCTCGATGCCATCGTTGATGACAGCAAAATTTGTATGGCCGGTAAGGGAGCCAGCAGATATGGTTATGTCTGACACTGCCCCATAATCTATTCCCTCAGAAGCAGTACCACCCATCAATACATCAACCGTTATATCTTGACCATATGCCACATCGGCGGTGGCAGTTAATATCACAGTTGATGCGTCACTCTCAGTGGCGGTTTTGTAGTTGCCGGATGAATCACCATAGCTAAGTGATATCGATGGATAGTTGGCATAGATAGTATCACTATCTTGACTTATAGCTGTGGAGTATGTGTCGCTGGTGTTGCCAGCGGAATCTTGCAAAACCAAACTTACAGGTATATCACTAGCTGCGGTATAGTTGGTTCCTCCATCAGCAATAGCAAAAGATGCTTCATAGGTGTTGGGGTTGATTTTGTTTAAAGAATAGAGAGAAAAGCCGCCAATTGTGCCACTGCTTAACGATAAATAATCTCTATCATTGCCCACAGTTATAGTAGCAGTCACCACATCTCCTACATACATGGTGCTGTTATCTATACTTACAGAGGAGATAACAGGTTTTACAGCGTCAACCACAACAAAAGCACCCTCATGATGACCGTCATAGTGCATGTTGGCATCAACACCTGTACTACCTGTTATGGTGTCTCCATTCAGATTAAAGCTATCTACCACAAGACCATCAACATCTAAATCACCAGTCACCACCGTATAGCTGTAAGTAATGCTGCTGCTTGTATGGGAAGAGTATGTCGCATTTACAATATTAGCACCCAAAACAAATGAAATGTATGAGCTACTTCCAGAAAGAGTGATATCTCTATCAAAAGATAGTGTTACCTCCAAGGTATCTCCTGCCACATAAAAACCATCATGGGGAGGTGATATATGGATAATCCTCGGTGCATTGACATTTGTATCATCAGCTTCTGGGGTGGGTGCAGGCTCGGTTATTGTTGTGGCAGTGACTTCTGTGACAGTTTGTTCAACAATAACAATATCTTGCTCATCATCTTCATAGCCCACGGGAGTCAGATTGATGGATTCATTGTATTCGGTGTTGATTATCACATTTTGATCATCATCAGAATTTACATTTTGCTCATAAATATCAGTCTCATCCGAATATACAATAGAGATTGGGGGGTCGTCATTTGTATAGGTATAATTTGTTGTGCTAATGGGATCAGTATTTGAGTTTGTAATATCACCACTTAATTGATCGCCAACTATCTGGTTTATATCGTTGTCAGTAAATGATCCATTATTAAGTTGGTCATCGTTAAACTGAACATCTGTGGAGCCATCATTTAGTGGGCTATCGCTAGCCAAAGCATCATTAAGTGTGGATTCATCAAGGGGACCATCACCTATTGGAATTTCACCAAGTGGAGCATCACCTAAGGGAATGTCATCTAATGGACCATCGCCTATGGGTTCATCCAATAGCTCAGCTGCTCCGGCAACCTCATCGGCTGAAGCCTTGATTACATCTTCTAAAACACCATCCTCTTGGGGGTTGGACTCACCATCTCCACCATCTAAAAAGGACTCTTCTGCCGGACCATCTTCTGGTGGTTCATCACCAAAGGGAGTACCTTCGCCATCTTCTGCTGGGGCATCACCATCAAGTCTCTCACCTTCACCACCAGGGGGAGCTTCACCCTCTTCTACTCTCTCGCCATCTCCCTCTAACGGAGCATCTCCTTCGGCTCTACCTTCACCTTCTCCCTCACCTTCGTCCTCTGCTTTGCCTTCCCCTTCACCTTCTGGTGAAACTTCGCCCTCACCTTCACCTTCTGGTGGAGCTTCACCCTCTGCTTCACTCTCCCCCTCACCTTCCGGTGGAGCTTCACCCTCCCCCTCACCTTCCGGTGGAGCTTCTCCCTCTCCTTCACCTTTTGACTTTACTTCTGCCTCCCCTTCGTCCCCAGCATCACTCTCGCCATCACCATCTTGAGATGCCTCGTTATTATCTGATCTATTTTGACCAGGGGCAGTGGGGCGTATCTGGATTGTTGTGCCATAGCGTTGGGCAACTTGAGCTGCTGACATCACAAAAGGTATTGCTGGTGGTGCGGTATAACTTGTAACGCTAGTTGTCTGGTTGGCCTGGCTAAGAATTTGAGTACCAGCATCATTGCTAACCGAGATCTCACCCACTCCACCATCGGCATCAGCAAGTAGGGTAAAGGTATTTTCACTACCCTCGGCTCCTGCTTGTCCGGCAACTGTTGTACCCCGGATACCGATAGAGGCAACGGGAGTTTTAAATATCATGGCATCATGGCCAAGTTTGGCAACTTCACCACTGACAAAAGAGAACGTTCCCTGGACAACCTCCGTGGTTGACTTTCCTACACCTGCACCGGGATCATAGGTCATCTCCTCAATGACCATACGTCCGCTAGAGCCTAAAGAGACGGTGCTATCATCAGCATAAACAAGCCCTACACTACCGTTGTCAGCTGTCTCAATTACGTCCCCTTCATGGAGAGCCATACCCTGTTTTGCCGCCAGCTTTAAACCACCACGGATAATAACAACATCGCCGTTGACAGTTTCCAATGAGCCAATGGCCGACAGATCATTTACACTGTTTGTGCTTGCCTCGGCAACCATAACAGGATGTTCTGGTTGGGCGAGATGTGATACCAGCGATTTGGTAATTCTTGCTCCGGCAAGAGTTTGCAGTTCAGGCTGGGTCTCTTGGGAAAAATAGGATTGAATACGAATTGACTGACCTGCATGTTCACCACTGCCCCTAAGAATAAGATCATCACCTTGGGAGTGAAAATCGGCCCGTAACAACATATTCCCTTGGGGTAATATCAAGCTATCCACACCTGTAGCATCCAGAACATAGGTGTGCATTTCAAAGGGGTTAGCTGATATATTATCTCTTTGTTGCAACATTTAAAAGCACCAGACCTCTACAAAACAGCCAGTACATGGCAAAAAAGAAGCTCTTAACACAAAGCTAAAAATACACCAAACCCAGGAAATTTACCTAACATTTTTACTTCAAGTTACAATTTCCGACAAAGACTACAGAGAAAAACCCCATCACTTTGCATTAAAGATGACTGTTTAGCCTATATAAATTGGATAAGAGAATTAAAAGTGTAATTGATTAGAATTGAGGCATTAGCAAAGAAAAATCAACCGGAGAGTTGAAAGATCCGATTGATTTTTCTTGATTTCTTGCATATTTGTTGCTAAATAGCGGTTATCTTTTATGCTTTAAACAGATAAGCTCATCAACATCAAAAACTTGAACATTGGTTTTTTAGTTTTTGAACTTCTTAAAATATTAAACTCCTACAAAATTAAAACAAGGAGCAGAGTTTAAATTTTAAGCACTATTATTTAATGACGTTTGAGCATCCTGTTAAAGTGAGGAATCTGGGGTTGCAATCCTATTGTTTTATCAACAGGTACTACAAAGGCTATACCTGTTCCTGGTTTATCAAACTCCCCTGCTTCATTTATGGCTTGCAATACATCATCCACCAAATGTTTAACCAACAATAACAGAATAACATCTGTGCTGATATCTAAATCCAGACCAAAAAATGATTTGGCCTCTGTAATTCCCGTTCCGTGAGCAGGTAGAACTGTGGAGCCAGGAGCACCAACTTTTTTGGCAGCCTCAACTACTTTTTCTGTCAAATCCGACTTCACAGTGACGACCAACAATTGAAAGTCCATCGGTTGATTCCTCTTTTCTTAGGTTGATTGTTTTCTTCTTGCAGCTTTCCAAGCTGCAATTTGTGCATAGCCCATGACGGTTATCATGGGAAATAGACTGGCAAAAGCGATTAAGCCAAATCCGTCCAAAGCAGGGTTTCTGCCAGGTATGGTACTGGCTAAACCAAGCCCCAAAGCTGCCACCAAAGGCACAGTAACTGTAGATGTTGTAACCCCACCAGAATCGTAGGCAAGGGGTATGATCATTTTGGGAGCAAAAAATGTCTGTATTACAACTATAATATAGCCCACCACAATAAAGTAGACCAAAGGATAGCCGGTAACTATACGGTATGTTCCAAGGGCGATACCAACCGCAACACCGATGGCAACGGCAACTCGTAACCCCCAAGGGTCGATTGCCCCATGGGAAGCCATGTTGGCTTTGTTGGCTACAGCTATAAGAGCAGGTTCAGCCAGGGTGGTGGAAAAACCGATCATAAAGGCAAAAAGATAGACCCAGCCGTAGGAGTACCACTGAGCATCTGCCGGGGTATCAGGAGTACCAAAAACAAACATTGGTGATGAGAGTTGGGTCGCCATCAATTTACCGATGGGAAAGAGTGCCAACTCCAGACCAACGAGAAAAAATGTAAGCCCCAAAAGTACAAAGACAAAACCAGCAGCAAGCCGTTTGGGGTTGCGAATAGGTTGCCGTAAGATCAGCATCTGGAAAAAAAGAATTAGAATCAAAATTGGCGCAACATCGCCAATTGTGCTTAAAAATGTAAAGTATAGATTGGTTAGTAGTTCCATATCACCCCCCTATACCAAATATAAAAATTCCGTATCCCATAACGAAAATCATGGGTAACAGAGAGGCGAAGGCGATCAACCCAAAACCATCTATCATTGGGTTACGACCCCGAATTGTGGTTGCCAAACCAACACCCAGAGCGGTAACTAGTGGTACAGTAACCGTGGATGTTGTAACACCCCCGGAGTCAAAGGCAATACCGACAATCTCTTCTGGGGCTATCAAGGTCATAAGAACAACCACAACATAACCACCAATAATCAAATATTGGATGGGCCAACCCTTTAAAATTCGCAACACACCAACGGTAATAGCTAGACCTACAGATATAGCAACTGAATAGCGCAGACCACTTGCGTAACTCTCTTGGGCTTCACTGCTTTTTTCCAACAGCCCCGCCTGGGCAGCAATATCTGCAGCCTCCTTGGCAACAGCAATCAGAGCGGGTTCGGCGACTGTAGTGGAGAAACCCAGAGCAAAGCTAAACACCAATAACCACAACACACTTCCTTTCCTGGCAAATGCTGTTGCCATGCTCTCCCCAATGGGAAACAGCCCCGACTCAAGACCCTGCATAAATAGTGTCAAGCCAAACAGCACCAACACTGTACCTGTGACAACTCCTAAAAAATCTGGCACAGGTTGCTGTAATACAAAAATCTGGAAACCTGCCACCACCACGATAATGGGCAGCAGATCCTTCCCCGATGCGATAAGCTTATTTATCAACCAACTTCTAGAAGTGCTCATAAAAACATATCCCAAACTACTACTTGATTATTCCCACCTTCTACCACTTGATTTCAACTTCTCGTAACCTTTTTTCATCCGCTTTTACAATAGTAAAAGTAATATGCTGGAACTTGATTTTCTGACCCACATGGGGAATATCAGCTGCCAGTTCCATGAGAAAACCACCCAAAGTTTCATAGGGTCCGTCTGGGATTCTTATATCCCATTCTTCCTTCATTGATATCAGGTCTACTCGAGGATTAGCAATAAAATGTCTATCTGAAATACGCTGGACAAAACCGTCAGATATGGACTCCTCGTTGTCATATTCATCCTCTATCTCACCAACAATACGCTCCATGATATCTTCCAAGGTGATGATACCTTCAGCAGCACCATATTCATCAACCATTACCGCCATACGCTCACCAGAATTACGAAACTCTTCCAAGAGATCCTCAATACTTTTGGAAGCTGATACATAACGAATGGGTTTCATATGCTCTTTTATCTTGGAGTCTTCAGAAATTCCCAAACAGTTACTTGCATCAAATACTCCGATAATTTGGTACACCTGACCCTTGAACACGGGCAGCCTTAAGTGTGACTTCTCCCATGCTGTTTTTTGTGCCTCACCACTGGTTACAGTATCAGGTATGGAGACTATATCGATCAAGGGAATGGCGATGTCTCGTACTTTGGTTTCGCCAAAGTTGAACATACGGCGAATCATATTTTTTTCCACCTGCTGCACATCACCCTGTGATGCAGGCATTTGCAACATTAAATCTATCTCTTTACGTAAAGAGAAGTGGGATTGATGGCTCTTACCAGCAATACGGGCCAGCAAACGGGTAATAGCACTGAACACCAGCAAAATAGGATAGAAGATAAAAGATACACCCTTTAAAATAAAGATAATTCTAGGGGTGATTACATCAGCTTTTTGCTGGAATATGCTCTTGGGTACAATTTCACCAAATACCCAGATAAGAGGAGCGGCAATGGCGATAGCTATCCAGCTATACTCTTTACCAAAAAGTTGCACTGCCAACAGAGTTGCCAAGGTGGTGTTGGTAACAATGGCAATATTGGTTCCTATCAATGTGGTAGAGAGCAACCACTCCGGCTTTTCCAACATTTTCAAAGCCAGTTTAGCACCTTTATTCCCCTTGGCTGCTTTGTGACGCAATTTCATGCGATCAGCACTTACAACCCCAATCTCAGCACCAGAGAAAAAAGCCTCCATCATAAGACAGAGCAGCATCAAAAGAATAATTACAGGAATATCCATATTATTTATTATCCTTATCTATATCTTTTGTAGAGTTATCAGCTTGGTTATCCGGTTTTGCACTGTCATTTTCTGAGATATCTAAATCCATAAACTCTTCAGAATTTTTATCCCTGCGACACTCAATAGCCAAAATTCTATTTTTAGCAACCTTGACAATGGTAAATTTCCAACCATCGGCTTTAACAATACAACCCTCTTCTGGTAGCTCTCCTACCCTGTGCAACAACCAACCACCAATTGTAGTTGCTATGTTTCTGGAGAGATCCGATTTCATTGTTTTATTAAATTTGGCAATGGTCATATCACCATCCACCTCAACAACAGAAACACCATTTACATCTAAAGTGGCTTCACCATCAGGCTCAGGAACATGTTGCAGTGATCCAAAAATCGCCCCTAACAGATCATCCATGGTTACAAGACCGATTATACCACCAAACTCATCCAACACCATGGCAATGGAGAGCCGCTGTTTTCTGAATTTAAAAAAGAGATCGGTAACAGATTTTGACTTGGGGACAAACATCGGTTTTCTTAGCAGACTTTTTATTCCTTCGGTATCAAGTTGGGCTAATTTGATGTTGGGGTCCATTAAATCACGTACATGGATAATACCGATTATGTTGTCACTTTTGTTCTGATAAACAGGTACTCTTGTGGGTGAGGCAGTATGCAATTTTTTGACAATCTGATTTACAGGAGTATCAATTGAGATCATAAACATGTTGGAGCGTGGGGTCATCAACTCCATAACAGTCTTATTGCCAAAATCAAAAATATTATCGATAAACTGTCGCTCTGTTTTATCCAACGCACCCTCATCAGCAGCCTGTACCGCTAATGTTCTGACCATATCTTCAGTGATAATATTGCCCTTGCTGCGCTGTTTACCAATTAACAAAGTGGTGAGTTTGTCAGCGATATAACGAATGGCAATTCGCAAAGGGGTGATGTATTTGGCAAAAATTTCTAAAAATGGAGTTACCGTTGAGGCAAAGCGAACATTATGTTTCATCGCCAATGTTTTTGGGGTTATCTCACCAAAAAGTAGAAGAATTGGCAGCATGATAAATATGTTTACCCACCATTTTTCTTCACCACCCATCAACTGCATAACCAATGTAGCAGAAATAACAGAAGCAGAAACATTAACCAGTTCGTTGCCAATCAAGATGGTAACAATAAGACGACGTGGTTCGTTTAGAAGAGTTCTTACAAGCCCTATCCGTGGATTTCTATCCATCTCCATCTGCTCTAGCTGGGTCTGATTTAGGGAGAAAAGCGCAGTCTCTGAACCAGAGAAAAACCCTGAAAGCCCCAACAGCCCTACAAATAGGGCTAATTCTAGAAGTATTACTGGGTCCATAATGTTAAACAGTTCTCCTTGAAATACAAAAAAGAGTTAAATTTTTTAATAACAATAACTTGCCAAAATTTATTGCTTTTCAAGCCACAATTGGCAGTAGTTGATGACGCTGACCTTGGCGAAAAAACCAATTTACAAACCTGGATTCATAGTTACATGCAAAAAAGTTATTCAATTAAGAACCCACACAAGATATACACTCCTGATAATCTGCAAGTGAGTTATGGAGCAATGCTCTTATATGGTCAGTTGTTTTTGTGCTATTCCAAACTTCATCAAGCCCCGCATTTTTGATATTGCCCAAGGGAATTTGACTATTAATATCGCTGCAACATGGTGTGACTGTTCCATCCCATAAAATATTTAGCTTATAAAAAGGTTCCTGACATTTAGGGATGAGCAACTTAGTTGCCCTCTTTTTATCGTAGCTGCGTATACTTCCATCATTTGCATAAAACTTCTGATCATATGAGCGACCTAGTTCGATCATGGATATCTGATCTACATAAGGTTTTAATTCGCTATAAAAACCAGCAATCTTGTTGCGAGTTGCAACAGTGTCATCAGGAATTATAGTCGAAATACGTAAAAGTACACTCTTATCCAGCCCCTCTTCAAGTCGCTCTTTATGAAAAGCTTTTAATGCTTTTACTGTCTGGCTCCAAGAGGCCCCAACACGAATTTTTTCAAAACTTTCTGGACTTATTCCATCCAGAGAGATACCAATGATATCTGGTGCTGCAACAAGAAGTTTTTTCCGCACCTCTTTGTTGCTTAATAACATAGCGTTGGTCTGGATACCTATCTCGGCCCCTTTCTCTTTGGCCTGAGTGATGAATTTATAGATATTTTTGTTTAGTAGTGGCTCACCAAGAAAATAAAATTTAATTAAACCAGGAGTTATGATGCTGTGGTCAACTGTTTCATCATAAAGATAAGGTAATTTTGAGATATCTTGAATACCCGACCATGAGGACAATATTTTGTCAAAAACCTCCTGACCAAGCATCCCTTCACCGCGCACCATTTCATTACGTGTGCACATTACACACTGCAAATTACAGGAGTTTGTCGGCTCTATTTGTAATAATGCTGGTGAGTTGTGGCGATAGTATAAACACTCTTGTGAATTATGATCTTTGTATTTGTAAATCCTTGCAATAAAATCACTCTCTATGGAGTTTCTACTAGAAGCACTGCCAGCAAGCTTTAAAAAAACAGTAGCCAATTTAGCCGCAAGCAGACCCAGTTTAACGAGTACATGTTGTATACTGGAATTATTGACAATCTGCAATGTTATACTTGATTTACTTGTGATCTCAACAACCTGTTGGGAAATTTTACCACCCAGGACAAGCTGCTGGTTATTTAGAGATGGGATTTGCAGATAATCGTTTAAACAGGCCAACAGAGTGCTGCTTATGTTGATAACTTTATCCAATTCGTGGAGAAAATAGTGACAATAGAGCTGGGTGTATAGTGCCTGAATATGTGCAGGGTCTGTTTCTAAAACATTTTGCGCCAGATCACGGGCCTTGTTAAACTGACAACCATTTAATATTACGGATATATCTTGTGTAAAAGTGCTGTTTTTGGTGGTTTCTTCCCGGACTTGCATAATTTAAAATATCCACATCTGATTTCTCTTTATATCTCCCCTACTATCAAACACCATCAAAAAATAATCAACTCCTTTTAAAACAAGAAAAATTATCCACCTTTCAAACTACGACAGCCCACTGCTTTATTTAGTCAACATTGTGTTATACATTTAATAACGATTGCTTAAAAATTTATTAAACTGTTTAGATGATGGATATGCATTTTAAAAGCTTTATTTTGGGTTGTTCAGATAAAAAACAGATCAAAAAGCCCTAAATTTCAGGCATATTATTGATAAACTAGAGAGCCGGTTCAACTCTGACACTGGACAATATGGCTAAATGGGGTAGATAATTCACACCTATACAAATAACAGTGCAGATGTTTGTTGAAACCTAGAATTTTAAATAGTTTAGGGACAACTGCCATATCTGGGTTTTTAGTTAATTAAAGGTAAAGCATGAATTTGATTGATCTTAGCTCCATAAACAGCCCTGCATCCGTGATGTTGATTCTTGGTGGAGTTTTTCTTCTTTCAGTGGTGGCCGATTATCTAGGAGAGAGAATTCGCCTACCCAGAATTAGTTTTTTACTTCTGATAGGTCTCTGTGTTGGCCCCCTTGGTCTAAATATAATATCCACTAACGGTGAACATCAATGGCTCTCAGTGGCAGCGGATATTGCCCTGGTTTTAGTGGGCTTTATGCTCGGTGGTCACTTTACCATCTCTGCTATCAGGGAAAATGGCTTGGCGGTTATGTGGTTCTCCGTCGCTATTGTGGTGGCCTCGATAACAGTCATGTTTGTTGGTCTTTTAATGTTGGGGGCATCTGTTGAAGTCGCCTTATTGTTAGCAGGTATTGCCACGGCAACAGATCCAGCAGCGGTGATTGATGTGATTAAAGAGACAAGGGCCAAAGGTGTTTTTACCAACACCTTAATGGGAATAGTCGCCATTGATGACGCCCTTGGCTTGATAGCTTTTAGTGTTCTGTTGGCTGTGGCCCAATCTTTTAATGGTGGAACTGAGTGGGGTCATGTTCTGTTTAGCCTCTGGGAGATTGGCGGTGCTCTGATTTTGGGTGGTGGCCTGGGTTTTATCATGGCCCGTACACTATCTTATTTCCATGATGAAAACTGCCCAAAACAGAAAGATCGTATCTTTATGGATACACTGGGTTTTGTACTTTTATGTGGTGGTCTGGCCTTCTATTTACATTTTTCATTCCTGTTGGCATCAATGGCATTGGGCATGGTTGTTGTTAATATGATACCTAGAAATTGTGTGCAAATTTTCCACTCAATTGAGGGTATCGCTTGGCCGTTTCTCACCCTTTTCTTTGTTTTTGCCGGAGCATCATTACAGCCCGATTCACTACCACAAATCGGTTTGATAGGCTTGGGCTATGTTGTGTTGAGAATTTTTGGCAGAATTGTTGGTGGTTGGATTGGCGGATTAAAATCAGAAAAAGTCATGCGTAACTGGATGGGGTTATCTTTGATGCCCCAAGCTGGCATCGCCCTGGGCATGGCTCTAGTAGCAGTGCAACAGTTTCCTCATCTACAGGATACCATCTTGCCAATTGTTGTTGGTTCAACAGTGCTGTTTCAAATTATCGGTCCAATTTTAACCCGTCTGGCTCTGGTGAGAGCTAAAGATGCGCAAAAACCCCAATAAATCCAGCTTAAAAA
The DNA here is from genome assembly GCA_015232405.1 of Magnetococcales bacterium. Lineage (GTDB taxonomy): Bacteria > Pseudomonadota > Magnetococcia > Magnetococcales > JADFYX01. The sequence continues at coordinate 32,207 of JADFZS010000021.1, forward strand.
CAGTTTGCATTCCCCCACATAACCTAATATATTTCAGGAAGTAGATTTAAATATTAAATATTGGGGAAGCAAATCATTATGGCAAAACATCTATCAGCTCTGTTTTTTATTGTCTGCATCTCCCTATCTGCAACCGGGTATGCAGAAAAAAAAGATCTGGAAAAATATCTGCTAAACAATATTAAAACCACAATGATAGATGTAAATGCTACAGGTTCCAGAGGTTCCACACTGTTACACTGGGCTGCTAAAAATGGTTATCCTACAATTGTGCAGTATTTAATTGAAAAAGGGGCAGACACGACACGTTTTGATAACTATGGCACTACCCCTATTCAAGCAGCCATTGATGGCATGACTCCAAATACCGGAAAAATTGTTCACCTTTTACAAGAGGCCATAGCCAAAAAAAAGAGGCAGAAAAAATCTCAATCGGGTAGCGACTCCCCTGGCCAAATGGATGGTGATACAACGGCTGACGACTCAACCTCTTTTGATTCATCATCCTCAAGCAATAGTGGGAAAAGTACAGCTGAGATATTAAAAGCAAAAGATCTTGAGATAAAACTGTTGCGAAAAAAAATTGCCAAGTTAAAAAAATCACCAAATAGATTAGGAAGCCGGAAATCTTCCAAGAATAAAAACAGTAAACTTGTAAAATCACTTCGCAACGAGCTAGAAGAGACCAAAGCAAAACTATCAACCGTTACAAAAGAAAACAGTCAGCTAAAAAAGCAGGTTAGCTCCCTGAACATTTTTGATTATTATAAAATTGAATACATGTTTAAAACGGAGAAACTGGGCAAATAATTATTTTATCAGGAGAGTATGAATGAACACAGAAGATCAATCCGCTGTTGATGCTCCTCCAATGACAATTGTTCAAAGAAAAAGCAGACGCAATAAGCCTAGCCTGCACAGTTGGAATATGTGCATTGCTGCTGTCTCGCTTTTGGTAGCTTTTTACTGGATGGTTCTCTATAGAATAACCTGGTCTTTGGAGTGGAGTTTTTTGGCTCTGTGCGCAACTATTGTTGCAGGTCTGGTTTCTGCTTTTGATCTAGCATTTAGACACTCCCACTTTCGCCGGGATGATGACAATCTGCCACTGTTTGAGATTGTTATTGTTGTGATATCAATCTCATCTGCAGCCATGCTTTATTTCAGAACCCTTGCCGATTAAATATAATTTACCGCCTAAAAAAAACTGATACAACTTGGTCTTAAAAAAATTTTACACCATTTTCAACTCAAAACATGTTACCTTTCAGGTTTTTAAGACTAAAAAACCAGACAGGGGCTTAACAAGATGTCCAACATTAAAACCGCAACAAAACTTCATATAACTATCGCTTTATTTACAATTATAATCTTATATTTAATGAATTTGCTTCACGGAAACATCAACGCTTTCAACGACTCCTGGAACAACTACATAAATCAAATCGCCAGTCGGCAAATTCTACTACAAGATGTGAAGACACATTTTGGTTATGGTGGAGCTATTCACGATTTTAAAAATTATCTTATTAGAAACCAGGACAACTACCATAAAACGGCTGATGAACATTTTAAAGAAATTTTAATTAATATCAAATATTACAGAGAGATTTCCAACCTTAGTGAAATTGAAAAAGAGGCCCTGAACAATATCGAAGATGTAGTTAACAACTATCAAAAACAGCTCGCAATTGTTGTGCTTATGAATAAAGAAGGGGCCAGCGTTAAAAAGATCGACCAAATTGTTAAGGTCGATGATACCGCCGCGATAAAAGCATTTAAAATACTGCAACTAGAGTATGATACTTTAACCGCCCAAAGGTCACAATCAATCAAAAATTGGGGTAAGTCTAGCTATAAATACACATTTTCCCTATTTATATTGATCGCTCTTTTCTCGCTAGCTTTTGGCAAGGTTGTTACCAGATTTGTCCGGGAGTAGAGTTAATGCTCTTGTTACCTGTTTTCAACCTATTACAAGGAATAAACCAAAAGAGTATATTTTGATGTATAGCAATTTCAAATCAAAAATAAACAGCCAAAAGCAAAACCTTGGGAGGTCTTGCAGGCCCCCAAACCCCCACGCTTTTAAATGTAAAGACTTAAAAACAAAGGCAAAACCTTGGGCTTTACCCAAACCCACCAGGGAAATAATTTCCCTGGACCCATAATAATAAAAATATTTTTTTTGTCCAACTTTGGCTTGATCTAACTATATTCATGTTAAATTATCACATGCCGTTGTACCGTCCCCCTTCTGAGGGGAACAACCTGATTATACAGGCTACTTTGGGCTGTAGTTTTAATCGTTGTACATTTTGCTCCATGTATTACGACAAGGAATATACTGCCCGTCCATTGGAAGATGTTCTGATGGATATTGATTTAGGAGCAAAATATTGGCCCCATGCAAGGCGGGTATTTCTAGCCGATGGTGATGCGCTGGTTTTGCCCACTGATCATCTGATAAAAATATTGGATCATCTTGCACTGCGTCTGCCTAAACTGTCCCGTGTTTCATGTTATGCCCTGCCGGCAAACCTACTAAAAAAATCTGTTTTGGAGCTAACTCAACTACAAGAGCACAAACTAAATTTATTATATTATGGCATTGAGAGTGGTCATGCTCCCCTATTAAAAATAATCCATAAAGGGGCAACCCCAGCCGGAATGATTGAGGGGCTGATAAAAGCCGATCAAGCAAAGATGAAGGTATCGGCAACGGTGGTTTTGGGGTTAGGGGGAGAAGCTGGCTACAAAGATCATATTGACGACACAGTTGAGCTACTTAAAAAGGCTCCTATAAACTATCTTTCAACCCTCCAGCTCTATCTTGAAAGTTCGGTTAGGGAACGGTTTTTGGCACAGTTTAAATCCGGTTTCAAGTTTCAAGATGATCTAGCAATTTTGAGTGAGCAATACCGTTTTATTGATAAACTAACAGAGCTACCAAAACGGGTAATATTCCGCTCCAACCACGCCTCCAACGCCCTGGCATTGGCTGGCAACCTGCCCAAAGATCGCATGCGATTGTTATCAGAAATAAAAGCAGCTCAAAGTGGAACCGCAGCTCTGCGCCCAGATTTTTTAAGGGGTTTATAGGATGTGTAAATTATAAAATAATAATAGGTTTTTACTATTGGGGGTCAAGGGGGATCATCTCCCTTGTGGGTGTGGACAAAGCCCACGGTTTTGCCTTTGTTTTCAATCCTTTAAATTAAAAAGCGTGGGGGTTTGGGGGCCTACAAGGCCTCCCAAGGTTTTGCTTTTGACTGAATATTTATGATTTGAAATTAATAATATCAAAACATACAATCTATTACTCAGGATTATCCTTATACATATCCAAAATCTCTTCAATTTCCGATCTCATACCTGTAAATAGCCGGGCCAGATTGGGGTCAAAATGTCCTCCGGCCTCTTGGGATATATATGCAAGGGCATCATCAACCGACCATGCTTTTTTGTATGGCCTAACGGAGATCAACGCTTCAAAAACATCTCCAACTGCAATCAACCTTCCAGCAAAAGGAATATCCTCACCTTTAAGTCCGTTTGGATAGCCTTCTCCGTTCCATTTTTCATGGTGGGTAAGAGCCATCTCAGCTCCTAAGTTGAGAATATCGGCACTCTGTTTACCAATTATTTTATGACCGATAATGGGATGTTTTTTTATTACTGCAAACTCTTCTTGCGTAAGCTTGCCAGGTTTTAAAAGAATTTTATCGGGTATCCCTATTTTTCCGATATCATGCATTGGTGCTGCATGGTTTATCAGCTCAGCCTGGGCCTCTCCCACCCCAGCTTTTAAAGCCAGTATCTGGGCAAAACAGCTCATTCTGGCAACATGCATTCCGGTTTCATTGTCCCGATATTCAACAGCCCGCCCCAATTGATTGATAACCTCAATTCTTGTTACTTCCAGCTCAACATTGCGTTTTAAAAGTTGTTCTGTACGCTTGGCAACCTGATCTTCAAGTAGCTTTTTTTGATCATCGAGCAACATCCTTTGGGCGTTCATCTCGATATGGGTTTTTACCCGGGCCAGGACAACAGGCTGGCTAACAGGTTTAACGAGATAATCCACCGCACCCAGATCAAAGCCCTTGGTCTCATCCTCGACACCAGATTTTGCCGTTACAAACAGAATAGGAATATCACGAGTCTGCTCATCCTCTTTTAATGTTTTGCACACCTCATAACCATCCATACCTGGCATCATGATATCCAGCAGAATCAAAGATGGTTTATTTGCTGACTTGGCAATCATGATTGCCAACTTGCCATCCTTGGCAGCCTGGATTTTATAATAAGGGCTTAAAATCCCCTTCATAACATCAATATTTTCTGTTGTATCATCAACAACAAGTATGGTCTTACGGGGTGTTTTTTCTGGATTATTCATGGTTGTCACTCTCGTTATTTCCTACAACAACACCAATTATTTCCGGTCTGTTTTGGTATTGATTGATAAATTTTGAAAGAATTATTTTTCTGTTTTTCCTCGCAGAATCATCAGAAATAATTTCTATCTGTTGCTTGGTGAGGTTACCATCATCTTGATTTAAAAATGCTGTTATTTGTTCTTGTACATTTGTGGAGCTACCTTCGATCAACTCCCTTGCCAGATTACTATTGGCAAAATTTTTATCACTATGTGTTTGGGAAAAATTACAGGCTTTGTTGGAGAGTGCCAGCTGCCCTTGTCCATCAACCATAAAAATTGGTAGAGGTACTGTATCTACCAGCTGTTTTAAGAGCATCTGCTCTTTTACCAGGGCTTTTTCTGCTTTTTGCCTATCGGTAATATCACGGATAACTCCCACAGTCCCGATATACTGACGGTTTTTATTAGAAGCTAGATTTTCAACTTCACCATAAAGCCCGGTACTGTTTACCTCCACATTAACAGTCATGGGGTCGATATTTTTAAACTCAACCACCTCGGCAACCTTACCGGTTTTGGTTTTTAAACGAATCTCCAAACCTACCGTCATCCGCTCTCCTGAACGTCTTTCATCAAAAGCTTTTTGATCGGGTTTTGCCGTTCCTTTGCCAATTCTGGAAATGATGGCATCTAAGCTGGCCTCTTCGATATCTTTGATATGTATTATCTCGGTAAAATGTTTACCAATAAGGTCGGACTGGCTATAACCTAGACGTTCAACAGATTTATTCAAAAAGGTAAACATACCCTTGGAATCAATTTTATAGACAATATCTGGTATGGTTTGCACCAACCCGACAAACCGCTCCTGGGCAGCGGCAATCTCTTCTAGGCTTGTTGCTAATTGTTCTTTAGTTTCATATAGCTGGCGAGTTTTTTCCTCTTTTTCATAAAAAAGATTTCGCAACACAATATGGGTATGTACACGGGCTTTTAGGATATGGGCGTTGATGGGTTTTGTGATATAATCGACAGCTCCTAAATGCAACCCCTCAAGCTCATTTTCATCACCTGTTTTAGCGGTAACAAAGATTATCGGAATATCCTTTGTGCTCACACTATTTTTTAGCTGACGGCAAACCTCATAGCCATCCATACCGGGCATTTCGATATCCAGTAGAATCAAATCCGGCTGGGGGTCCATTGCAGCTAGTTGCAGTGCCAGCTTACCATTTATTGCAGGTCTGACTTTATATTCATCGACAAGAATATCTTTTAGGAGGTGTAGATTTTCCGGGCTATCATCAACTATTAAAATTGATGGCTTTGCAAACCTGTCACCCATTATCAACCTCCAAATTGATGTCCAGGACTTTGCCGCACTCCTGTAATGTTTCGGCTGCTTTGCCAAAATCATATTGAGAAACCTGTTTTTCCAATTGATCTATCCAACCAACCAAATCTTGTGGTATATGACCTCTGCGTAGTTTTGCAATAGTGTCTTCGGCTTCTGCATCAAATGATGCTACCTGTTGGGCTATCTCCCTTAAAATAATATTACGTCCCTCAACGGTTTCAATGCTCTCTTGCAGCTCCTCCTTGTTGACTACATTATCTTTTTCTTTTTGTATTGCATCCTCTATTACATCACAGGTTTTTTCAAGTTCCAGGGAGACTATTTTTAATAGATTATCTAAATATTCCTGATCTGCCTCTCTAATAATTGCACTCTCCAAAGCCTGGGCTTTTTGTTGCAGTTTGTCAGCACCGATGGTTCCTGACACACCTTTTAATGTGTGTGTAGTTCGTTTTGCCGTGACAAAATCCTTTTTAGATAGAGAGGTTTTTATAACTCTATCTGACTCTCTTTGATTGAGTAAGAATTTTGAGAGAATCACCATATATCTATCCAGTTTGCCACCAATACGGGACATGCCAGACTTGGTATCCAAACCGGGTATCTCGGGAGCTATATCCAGTTTTTCGCCATCTTTATTTACAGCATCCTGATTGGACTTGGCTGGTAGAGCTTTTGGATTTGCTGGTTTTACCCATCTGGCCAATGTAGAGAACATATTGGCAGGATCAATTGGTTTTGAGATATGATCCTGCATACCAGCATCAAGGCAAACCTCACGATCTCCAGACATGGTGTTGGCGGTCATGGCAAGAATTGGAAGATTTTTCAAAAGAGGATCTTTGCGCACTTCACGGGTGGCTGAAAGACCATCCATTATCGGCATCTGTACATCCATAAGAACACCGTCTAACTGCTCTTTGGATATTATATCTACAGCCTGTTTACCATTATCTGCTAAAAGCACAGTAATGTTGGCCTGTTCCAGTAGCTCGTATGCCACCTGCTGGTTTATCTCATTGTCTTCAACCAGCAATATTTTTGCTCCTGAGAGTACCGCTTCAAAATCCTGGCTCTCTCTAAAGTTAAAGCTGGCTCCATCCACTTTTCCACTACTTTTACCAAACACCTCCATTATGGAATCAAAAAGCAGACTTTGATCAATTGGCTTTACAAGAAAACCATCAACCTCAGCCTCCTTTGTTGCCCGCCTTACCACATTGTCCTCACCATATGCGGTTGCCATTATCACAACAGGATTTTTGTTTAGCCCCAGCTCATAGCGAATTGTTGCAGTAGCAGCAATGCCATCCAACTCTGGCATCATATAATCCATGATAATAAGGTCAAACGGATCACCTGCCATGTCGGCCTCTTGCACCAGAACAATGGCATCTTTACCATCAATAGCTTTTGTTACCTTGAAGGTAAAAGAGATCAAATAATCGGCTATAACATTTCTAGCACTCTCGTTATCGTCGACTATCAAAACCTTCATACCCCGAAGATCTGTGGTGGGTATGAGATTTTTTTCAATTACCCTTGAGCTGACACCAAGACGGACATCAAAAATAAATTTAGAACCATGTCCAAGCTCGCTTTCAACCTTGATATCTCCACCCATCAACTCAATTAGACGTTTGGAGATGGTCAACCCCAACCCTGTGCCACCATATTTTCTGGTAATTGAAGCATCGGCTTGACTGAAAGATTGAAAAAGAGAGGTTTTCTGCTCATCTGTCAGACCGATACCGGTATCCCGAACGGTAAACTGCAAACGGACAAAACCATCACCTTTTTCCAACAGTTCAGTAGCGACGGCTATTTCACCTTTTTCGGTAAATTTAATGGCGTTGTTGGTCAAGTTGATTAAAATCTGACCCAATCTTAGGGGGTCACCAATCAAGCTTGGGGGAATATCCACCGCTGTCTCCATGAGAAATTCCAACTTTTTCTCTTGCAGCTTCAACCCCACCATTGAAGCCATGGTTCCAAGCACCTCCTCAAGGGTGAATTCAATGGACTCCATATCCAGACGACCAGCATCGATTTTTGAAAAATCGAGAATATCATTTATGATACGCAGCAGTGATGTTGCTGAATTGTGGACCTTGTGAATATAATCTTTTTGTCTGGTTGTCAGCCGTGTCTGCAGACATAGATGACTAAGGCCGATAATTGCATTCATGGGGGTACGAATTTCATGGCTCATGTTGGCCAAAAAGTCACCCTTGGCCTTGGCTGCAACTTCTGCTTGTGCCGCTGCACTTTTTAAAGATGTGATATCGGTATAGACAACAACCATACCGTTATCATCCATCTGGTTTTCAGAAATTCTAATCCAACGGCTGCCGCTAAACTCCTCTTCAAAAATTTCAAGAGGTTTGTCACTTTTAGCACTTTGTTGAAAGGAGATATGGTCACTTGAACTCAACGATTTTGTGTACTGTCCTCGCATTGAACCTACACGTAAGATTTCACCATATGTGGTTCCTTTATCAATGATATCAGAAACCTTGTCGTGGAGATCATAAAAGGCGGCATTCCACATAATCAAGCTATTACTACTATCAAAAATTGCAAAACCATCATGGATGGACTCAAGAGACATGGTTAAAAGCTGTTCGCTCTTTTTCAGCTCTTTATAGGTCTTGTTTAGTCTCTCTTTATCTTTTTTGCGCTTGGTTATGTCGTGTAATATTCCGGTAAAATAGATTTTGCCACCAATACGAAATTCGCTGACAGAAAGTTCTAAAGGAAAGCAGACCCCATCTCTTCTTATACCCTCCACCTCACGTATGGAGCCAATGATATTTTTTTTACCAGTTTTTATATACTGTGTTAAAAAACCATCATGCCGCTCTTTGTCAGGAGATGGAATCAATATGCTGACATTCTCACCAACCAACAATCCCGGAGGATAACCAAATATATTCTCTAGCGAGGCGTTTGCTGATTGTATAATTCCCTTTTGATCAATGGTTATAATTCCATCCAATGCGGTCTGTAATATTGCTCGGTTTTTTTGCTCATTAGCAGCCATTTGATTAAAGGCATCTCTATTTTTACGATAGAAAACCGAAAAGGCCGCAACGGTAAAAAAGAGAGCCAATAAAAGACCAACAGAAACGGTAACCCGCTCTTTGTTCAGTCTATCGGTTCTGGCTTCTAAAAGTCCTGAAAGGGTGTTTTCAACTTTTTCGTAGCAAATGGTTGTCGCCTCAATCGCCTCACTACCTTTAGCAAAAAAATGCAAGGGTTCAACCCCTTTTACCGAGCCGTTGATTATTGCATCACCCAATTTAAGATATTCAACAGGTTGGTTATCTAGATTTTCAGAAAAACAGTTGAGTGGTGTGTCTAGTTTTGATGACAACTCCGCCAACAGATGGCGACTTTTATTTACATCATCCAGGCTTTGGCGCATACCACCAACTTTTGCACCAAAGCTGAATCTATCAAGCTCTTGTTGCAATTCTTTGGATAACAAACCACTACCAACACCCCTTACCTTACCAATTGATTCGACCAGATCTGGCAGACCGTTAACAATTAGGTTTATCAATAAAAAAGAGTCCAGCTCATAATCCAAAAGCATGTTGGATCGGGTAGCTACCAACTGACTTATCTCTTGAGCTTGATTTATCAACAAAGTGTGTTGTTTAAAAAGTGTGATGTTGGACTCCGCCACCATCTTTTTTGGGACCATGGTTTTTGTTGATTTTCTTAATTTCTCCACCAGTTGGTTGATGGTATATCTGTTATCACCATGCTTAGTTAAAAACAGATTAAATTGCTTGTCCAGATCTTTTGCCAAGGTATTGAGGCGGACTTCAATTGTGCTATGATTGTGCTGGCTTTGTATCTGTCGCAAACCACGAATTTTCTGCATAACAAGAATGATATCATTCAGTTTACCAACTTGATAAAGACCGGACAGCTCTGAGTTTGTAAATGCAATCTCTTTATCAATACGGGTAAGAACAATTGTCATGGAGGTGACAATGAGAAAAATCGGTAATCCCACTGCTAGCAGATAGTGCCAAAATGGAATTTTGGTTTTTTTGTTATACATTTTTTAGTGTTTCACTTAATTACGCAGTTTTAGAAATTTGGAATGGTCTGTTGTTTACAAATTTTTAACGGCAAAAATTGTATTATAGAAGATTGCAGCTGACAATGATCACCCAAAAAAATAGAATAAATTTATTGATATATGGTAGAGAGGAAAACGATAATTTAGCAAGTTTGTTAAGGAAATATAATCATAAGCAAGGAGTTATGTTGGTTTTGACAAAAACCAACATATCAATTACACCCCTGTTATGGGTTGTTTCACAATTATTTTTATTAATAGTTCAAACAAAAAGCTTGATATATCAATAAGTTTTATAGTTTTTGCGGATGGGCCGGATTTTAGGAGATGTTATATTAAAAAAAGAAGGGATTTCTTGTGGGGATTTTTATCAGTCCGTTAAAATTTGCAACTAGCAATTACAAAAAATAACATATTTTTGGTTTTCATGGATCAAAGGCATAAACAAAAATCCCCCCCAACCAACAAGATATCATTCAGGTTAATTGGGGGGGGTATGTTTTTTAGCCTAGAGCGGCTAGAACTTCATCATAGTTTGGTTCATCAATAATTTCTGGAACCAGTTGTGTGTAGGTTACGTTACCACTGCCATCAAGAACAACAACTGCCCGGGCAAAAAGTCCAGCCATGGGACCATCAACAATACGCACGCCGTAGTCTTCACCAAAACCTCTGGCCCGTAGTTCAGATACAGAAACCACATCTTCCAGACCTTCAGCACCACAAAAACGCTTATGGGCAAAAGGAAGGTCAAGGGATACACATAGAACAACTGTATCGGCTTTTTTTGCTACTTGTTGGTTGAAATAACGCACTGATGCGGCACAAACCGGAGTGTCAATACTGGGGAAAATATTTAGTACAACTGTTTTGCCAGATAGGTCGCCTAGTGAAACATCTGATAAATCAACTTTGGTCAGCTTAAAGTCTGCCCCTTTGCTACCAACAGCAGGTAGGGAACCACAGGTGTTAATAGAGTTACCTTTCAAGGTAATTTGTGCCATTGTTATTTTACTCCCAAAATAAAAATATTAAATAAATATGCTCTTAAAGAATAGAACTTCGTAATTACAGTTGACGGATTCTAGCTATTCCCAAGCCGAGACGCAATTGTAAATCATCAAAAATGACGACGAGCAAACATTATCTGTATAACAAATATGAGTATGGTCACCCCAGCAAGGCCGCCACCCCACTCTATATGCCATACGGAGAGAAATCCAGATAGGTAAAAAAACAGAACTCTAAACAGACCCCACCGGGATAGATATGCCTGGGCCGAATCCCGGCTGGCAGTGGGAGCACCGGGCCACCACCACAGAGGCAATAGATGGCTTAAAGCCCCGGTTACCAAAGGAAAGATAAAAAAACAGAAGAGAAAATAGAGGTTGGAATATTGATTTAATATAATAAGCGCAGTAAAACCACATAGAGCTGCAAAAAGAGAGTATGCAGCACCAGATAGAGCCTTTATTTGTCCTCTTTTTTCAAAGGCCGATTGCAAAATAGCCAAAAGAGGTATCAGCCAGATGATCCTACCCACTTCGTTGCAAAAAACGATATCCAAAGCCCCAAGGGCCAAGAACAGAGTACCGATTACGGCATATTTAAGATGTTTTTTTAACCTAAATGCGGTTTTTTCATCTTGATAATGGGCTACAGTTGGCAAAAATACCTGCAGAGTGCCAACGGTGGTAAGCCCCATAAACCCCATTATATTAAGCTGGCGATGAACATTGCGGAGCGGCCACCACCACTCAGGGAAGATCTTGGCTAAAAATATTATTGTTAAACCAATTATCAAAAAAACCAACGCCCCCTGATACCAGCTTAAACCGGGATGGGGAGAACCCAGACTATTACTACTTTTTTGCCACATCCAGTAGAGTAGCCCACCACAAACAAGAATACCCAGAGGTGCAGCCACAAAAACAAACAGCAAATCCTGACTTACCGCGGTAAATGCCATAAAGCCGGTAAACAGGGCCAGATATGGCAAAAAGCAGATCCATCCTGTTGCTGGTGCACTACGGGTCAAGGTTGGGGTGAAGTAGATCATGGCCCCCACAATTAGAGGAAACGCCCCCACCGCTAAAACAAGATGGGCCAACTGTGCCATGGATAGAGGATCGGCTTGGGGAGTTATTGCTAGAAAAAACATCACACAAACCAATGCTATAGTTGCAAGGCGTTGATTGTATTGACCTAGCTTAACCATTTTATCCTTTATATTTATCTGTATTTAAAGCAAGAAATTGAATTGAAGAGCTGCAGACAGCCACTATTAAAAGTAGTTGATTTGAATGGGAGAGTTACTGTTTTTTGTTTAACATTTTATAAAGGGTGCTGGGAAAGACAAAATTAAATAGAAAACGACCAATTTTCAACTTATCACCCTCACACAAAACAACCTCGATATCCCCAACTTTTTTGCCGTTTATCCAGGAACCGTTGCGAGAGCTAAAATCGCTATAAAAGTAGTGTCCGGTTCCAGCTATGCGAATTTGCCCATGAAGCCTTGAGATTGAACTATCCAACATGCAGATATCATTTGTTTCTGAGCGGCCTATTTTCAAGCAATCCTTATCGGTCTCTTTATCTAACTTATGAACAATGGGAAAAATATTACGGGATAGATAATCCAACGCTACTGAGATCTGCTTATCCCGGCTTTCATTTTTAAAAAGCCTGGTTTCATCTGAGTCATCGCTGTCGATAGCAACTTCCGGCTCTACCATACTACCCTTGAACAGAGCCTTGCCAACCAGAGCCGGATGGTGAACCAACTTGATGAACATATCCTCTTTACGAAATTTAGCTATCTCTTTTAACATCTTGTAGTCGGCTTTACCAAGATGGTTTATCAAATCGACGATACCCTGCTGGACATCTAATCCCCGCAGTCGGGCATAGAGTACACCAGGAGAGACAAAAGCAAATAGATAACGCCCAATCTGAATTGTCTCATCTTCAGTAATCTCAATATCTTTATTGGACTCTATCTTCTTGCCCTCAATCAAAGTGCCGTTTTTAGAGCCAAGATCGTTAACAAAAAAACGACCATCACCATCAATACGAATTGAGATATGATCATGGGATACTGAATAGTCTGATATGACTATATTGTTATCATCGTCTTGCCCGGCAAAGATAAGATCATTTTCAGGGTTGTTAAGTCCTGGTATCAAGGGGAACACCACCTTGGTCAAATCAAATTTATCCTTTTCAGCTGTGGGTTTTATAGTCACTACATGTTTAAATAGTTTTGTTGACTCCACATCAGTCGGATCATCTTTTAAATTTCCATGTAACACACGAACACCAACAAGAGAGTGATAACGCACCAACTGCACAAAACGTTGCTCGTTATGCTCTTTAGCCAAATCAAGAAGATCTCTATAGTCCACCCTGCCATTTGGGGACATAAATCTTTGGATGAACTCTTTTTTATCCCTTGTCGTCATAAAATCATCTCTTAATAGTTGTAGCTTTGATACAAAATAAGCTGCAATTTTTGGTCCTTAAATGTCATGTTCTTACCTTTATATTTGATTATCAACAAATTTTGGCAAATAAATTGCTGAAAACTGCTTGATAGTACTAATAAAATCAAGTGATTGTAATAAGAATATGGGGTTGTCATGGTAAATACCACAAAAAAAACAGCAGTAAATAGCGATAATGGTGACGAATCAAAACCTTCACAGACCGAAACCGTCAAAAATGAACGTGTTGTACAGCTTATCAAGAAGGCCCATGAAAATAATACTGTTGTAGAGGTAAGAATAAACAACTTAACCCAGATTTTTTATTCAAACTTTTGTGACCTGCCAGCAAAACCAGCTGAAGAGTCCGACGATGCTGACAACAAAAACAGCAAAAAGACGGATCATGTTCCCTTTGCCCACCTGAAAAAAAAGTGCTACCTGCTTTTAACTCCTCTAATTCCTGAAGATGGCAGCAAACGGGCAAAAAAAGGTAACAAAGCACTGATACGATTTTATGATGGTAAAAAAGCTATTGAGGCAAAAACCCGTTTTAAGAGAAAAGTTACCGTTGATGATAAAACTGTATTGAAAGTTGAATTTCCCAAACAGCTAAAAATTCACAAACAGCGCAGACACTACCGGGTTAAAGTTTTGCCAGAGGTGGATCTACGTATCACCTCACCCTTTGATGCCAGGGTTATAGATATGTCGGTGCAGGGGTTGTCATTCTGTTTTCCGTCGGACGCCAATAAAATAGAAAATGGTAGTCAGATTACCCTTAATTTAAAAATTCCCCCAACTTTGGAAACCCAAGAAAAACTGCTCCTCGAATCCGGGCTGGAGGTAGAAAGAAGCAAAGACCGTACAATTTCCTTTACAGGATTTGTTCGAAATTTTACACCTATTACCGGAGATGACAAAATCTGCCCCCCCGGCTCCCAACAGTGTGGTGTACAGTTGGATATAACCAGTGCAATCCGTTCCATGGAGATAGGTGAGGTGTACACCTACATAGAGCGGGAGTATCTGCGCTCTTTAGCCAAGAAAAAACCCGAAGAGGGTAAAAAGATAAAATCTCTTCTACCTGACGATATTGGTAAAGATACAAAAAAGTTATGGAACAAGCTGCTTAAATCCATGATGAGCAACTGATACAACAAATAACCAACTCTTTTATTTTCTACTTATTATATTTCTGTTATATTGAGACGTTAACACGGTTTTAATCTATCTTTTACATGCTATAAGGGGAATATGAGCTCTATTTTCCAAAACTACACGGTACAGAACGCCAACGATCTTATCGAGCAGATGGAGCTAGCTCTTATTTCTCACGATGATTGGCTTGGTGTGTTAAATCGTAGCCTTATCTGCAACCTACCTCTACCCGATGATATCTGCCTGCCAGACTCCCACATCCACTGTAAATTTGGTATCTGGCTCCATGAGACTTTAAAATTAAGTATAGGTGAGTCTGGAGTTTATAAAGATCTGGAGTTGATACACAGGTTGATGCACGATACCGTTAGAGAGCTATCAGAGAACAGAGACAAAAAAATATCGGTAGAAAAATATGATGAGTTTCTCTTTCGTCGCCAAGCATTCCGCTGGACCTGCGACTCTTTAATGCATCAGGCTTGCAACTCGATTTTGCATACCGACCCCCTAACCCGCACACTTAACCGCCACTCTTTAATTTCAACCCTTGAGCGGGAGAAGACCCGTATTACCGGAACCGGAGAGACATCTATTCTGGTTTTGGCTGATATCGACTATTTTAAAAATATCAATGATACTTACGGACATCAGATTGGTGACAAGGTTTTGGTAAGTATAGCCAACATTCTTACTGCCTCTTCCAGACCAATGGATATTATCTTCCGTTATGGGGGTGAGGAGTTTCTACTCTACCTACCGGGTACTACCATGGATGCTGCAAAAGTGGCTTTGGAGCGAATTAGAAAAACCGTTGAAGAGCACCGGACCCAGACCAACTTCAACCAGATGGTACAGGTCACAATCTCATTTGGTGCAGCCATACTTGATACAAACCAACCCATACACGATAGCATAAAACTAGCCGATAAAGCTCTTTACCAAGCAAAAGAGAGAGGTAGAAACATGGTTGTTTGTTGGGATTAACCCGAAGATAACAATATTGTGACTACTTTTACAAAAACCACCACACCCGTGGATTTATGTTCATAAATGCTCTCAAAAATCTTTCATATCTAAATATTGTCTTATATTAATGCAATCATATTGACAAAAAACCCAAAAAAAGCTATATTTGTAACGGGTTTAGTGGCTAAGTTTTTACACTGTTTTTAAAACGGTTGCCATTAAACACAAGTTGCAAGTTTCCTAATGAAGTCAGGGATACATGTGAAGACTTTTCAACATTCAAGTGGAAAAAAAGCAGGGTTTACCCTCCTGCAGATGGCTATGGTCATAATTATCATGGGATCATTGGCATCTGTCACCATGAGTTTTTTTACAGCTATGACCAAACGTGTCTCTTATAAGGTCACACAAGATAGGCAAGAGACTATCAAAAAAGCCCTGATATCCTATTTAAGAAAAAACTATCATCTACCCTGCCCCGATATCATCACCATAGGAACCATACCAGATGGTAACGAAAAAGTGACCGGAACCACCTGTGACAGTAGCTTTGGTACGGTTCCCTACAAAGATCTCGGACTCCCAAGAACTGATGTCATTGATGGCTGGAACAACTTTTTTCTCTACCATGTCAGCAGAAGTTCGGTAATTCCGGCAATTGGTGATGATTGGACAGTTGCCAACGGCAGCTTAAATGACTCGTCAACTGGCGAGATATATGTGCTATCCCGTGATACAAATGGGATCTTAACCACCCCAACATCGGCAAATGCCGTTGTGGTTATTCTCTCCCACGGTCCCAATGGGGATAGAGCATATACTGCCAAGGGGTTTCAAAACGGTGCTGCTGTGGGTACGGATGAAATTGACAACAGCAATGGCAACAGCGATGGCATAACTACAGAAGTAGATACCCAGATCACCTACACAACTCGTAGTTTTGATGATAATACCGCCTCTACCGGAGGGGCATTTGATGATATTATACTATCATTGAACACAGCAGATCTTACCGGGCAGCTGATAACAGAAGGCACAGTTGTTTCGGCCTCCAATAGCTCAAGAGAACACTTGGCAGAGATAAACTATAAACTTACCAGTTATCTTTTGGATAGTTTCAGTGGCAACAGCTGTACCCCACCTGTGGCGACAAGTGTTGACACCACCCTTACCAATGCAGGTGCTTGGGGTACGGTGACCTACACCCCAAATGCCGCAAATATAACCAGCAGTTCCAGTAATGCAACAATCATTTACACTGTGAGCATTGTCAACAACAGTCAGACCTATACATCAACCTTGACCAAACTTGATGCTTCCATGTTGTTTGCCGATGCAGGTGCGAAAGCTCCTAGCTGTCTGAGCAACAGTTCCGGCTATGGTGAACTAGCCACCCAGTTTGCCACCATACGCAACACATATGTGGGTTATATGTTTACCAACTTTCAAGGTACATCTTGTGATTTTCCTGATCTTGCTACTATGGGTCTTGCCACAACAGATATTTGGGGTGGAACCATAACCCAGAGCACCCCGGCTTTTGATCTGACTGCTGATTATACCACCACCATATATTCATTTACCTCAAATGGGCCAGACGGAACAGCTGGCAACAGTGATGACCGCACCATAACCCTGACAAAACAGCAGGCTATCGATTTATATACCAAGGCAGGAACCAGCTATAAAACCCAAAAAGAGGCAAGTCCCACAACGGCATTTACAGAAAAACATGGTGTTGCCATGCCACCGTGTATAATACTGCCATTAGCAGCTACAGACAGCGGCAACCAGAGAGACACCTCACCAAACAATTATGATGATGTTTATGTTGCTGACAACAGCGGCCCAAAACTGGAGGGCAAAGGTGGCAATGACACCCTTATGGGGGGAACAGGAACAGACGATTTAAGGGGAGGTATCGGTAATGATTCACTGTATGGTGGTGATGGAAATGACACCCTAAAAGGTGAGAAAGGTTACGATATCCTGTTTGGTGGTGATGGTGATGATCTGTTTGAGTATAAGGCTGAATTAGATGTTGATAACGACAATGGTGATACAGTTGATGGTGGTAACGGCACAGATAGAATTATACTCGGCAAGGTCAATGTTCCGGCAGTAAGTCTGGCTGCACTAGGTACGGATAAAAAGGATTGGTTTTTGGATACCACATTTACCTACACATCAGCAGTTAACGGCACAACAACAATTTATACATTTGATAGTCCTCCGGCATCTGGCACGATTACTTTTGGCAACGGAGACAAAGTTGTTTTTAGTAACATTGAAGAGATTGAATGGAAGATTTAACAGTCAATTTCGTTTAGAAAAACAGCCCATGGGCAATGGATCTATCATTTGACGTATTGCTTATAAAACTGATAGTATAAGGTATCTTTTTTATTGGGATTTGATCGACATTATTGTACAGTAAATTCAAGATAAAGTAGAAAAAATCTAAATTTTTTTACTATTATCCTAGAAACGGCGGTTGGCGGTGCGTACATGGCGTAACATATTGGTTTAGCTGGTGTAACAGAGCAAAT
>JADFZS010000220.1 GCA_015232405.1 Magnetococcales bacterium
GGGGTGGGGGGGGTGGTGGTGGTGGTGGGGGTGGTGGTGGGGGTGGTGGTGGTCCAGGTGGTCCAGGTGGTTCAGATGGTGGAGGGGGATCAGATGGTGGTTCAGATGGTGGAGGTGTTTCCTCTGGTGGTTCAGATGGTGGAGGTGTTTCCTCTGGCGGTTCAGATGGTGGAGGTGTTTCCTCTGGTGGTTCAGATGGTGGAGGTGTTTCCTCTGGTGGTTCAGATGGTGGAGGTGTTTCCTCTGGTGGAGAGGGGAGGTCACCAGTGCCTTCAGAACCACTACTATCATTTGCCTCACCTGCTTCATATTCATCTATTGGGACAAATTCTATTGTATAGAAAACTGTAAGCACTGCTCCAATTAATCCATTAATAGCAGCCCTGATTTGAGGTTGTTGCATTGCATTGTTTTGCAAATAAACATAGCCACCATCTCCATTTATTTGTGCTGTTTTGCGGTTGCCATCCTTATCATAATAACTCAGTTGAATGTTTTCATCACCATGCTTTTGACTGCCTTCCCTTATATCTGTTATAGTTATCTTCGCATAAACACCTGCTGAAGTCGAAACGCCTGACATTCTTTGCCAATAACCATAACTTTGCCCACTAACACCAGTTCCTTCGGCATCGACTGCTAATTGATGAATTTGTTTATCGAACATATCAACACCTCAATTTAATTTTGTTGCCTGTGTGTTGTTACAAAAAAATGCTTTGATAAAAGGTATAAAGATAATACCCGAACCAAATCTGGGTGCATTTTTTTTATTATATTAATAGAAACATCACTCTCTCCACTACCAGTCAATAACAAAATTGCATAAGAGTAGTATAGATTTTTCTTGTCAATTGATTTTTCATATTTTAATAATTTTTCAATTTCAATTCTTGCACTTTCTGAAGCTTCACTATTTAAAGGATATGTTGATGATAAAATTGCTGACATTAGAACAATTTTTTTTCCTGGATTCTCAAATAGCATTGCAATATTAAATGCTTTAGAAACTTTGTTGTTCTTTGCTAAAAACCTTACAATCTGAACCGCATTTAAATAGTATGAATAATCATTTTTGTTTTTTAAAATCTGCTCTATTGCTAAGTTAGTAGCCTTGGTAAATAGTTGTTTGTCATACAATAAAAAAGTTTCTAAAAAAGTTAACAGTGTAAGCCTGCTAATAACTCCATCACGCAATCCATATTTGTGTTCTTTATACTCTTCCCAGTATTTATCAATAATTATTTTTGCTTCAGCTTTTCTATTTCTGCTCAGCATTAATTTTGCAACCAATAATGCTGATCTAAACTCATAGTTAAACCTATGCTGTTCCATAATTTCACAATCTTCATATTTATTTTTCAATTTTGTCAAAAGATTGATTGATTTGGTTAAGCGTCCTAGTTCTACGTACTCTCGAACAAGTAGAAAGTCTAACTGGATATGGCATCTGTTTATTTTATTTTTGTATAATTCGCTAACAACATCGAAACCAGCCCCAGCACCATTATGATCGATATAGTCTAAAACATGTTCCAGATGTCTGGGATCATGATCTTTTGCTGCCAAATAAAATACATCAACAGCAATTTTATATTCTTTTGATTTTGCCCATCTTCCTGTGTAAGCACCAACAACTACATCGTAAACATCTTCAGGTGAGAAGTTGAGTAGCTCTAAAGATTCTTCCACAGGCCGCAAGACTAACCCTGCTTTATATTTATTTATCAATATATGGCCATGAGCAATATTACGAGAAATTTCTTGATCCAGCGCATTTGCGATTTGTTCAGCTTCTTTAAACAACAACTCAGCCTGTTTTGTGTGGCCCAATTCAAATTTTAATAAAGCAATTATTGAATATACTTCAACAAGCCCCAAACTATTTGGCTCTTTTCTAAGATCGTTTACTGCTAGATCAGAAACACATAATGCGTTTGGATTGCTTAGGCAGCTAGCTGTGCTAGCGAAGACTTCTGAAAAACTTAGTGAAATTGCTGAAAAAAATATAAAAATAAATACTATGGAGTCCCAGGTATAGTTACCTGATTGAGTTTTTTTTCTATCCATTGCTCTTTTTCCCTGATTTGTCATTGGCTTTGGAACTTTGGTAGTGGCTCCGTTTAACTGATTTTTACACTACGCATCCAAATTCGTATCGGTTGATAAACAGGCCGATGACCGTGTCATGCATCTTTTCGGACTCGGAAAAGCAAATTGGCTTTCGGGCCAAACGTTTGATCCTGGTTCTCCAGGTCAGGTGCTTTTGTTAAATTCGTTGAGTATTCCGTTTTCCGATATGATGGTTCTCTGCTAATGGTACACGGTGATAGGCTCCCCAATCATCAGTAAACAGGTTCATTGAAGCAAGCGATAAAATGAATCCTTCCCAACCTCAAAGACCGACAAAAAGTGATCACGGCATAAAATTTTGATGGACCTGGATTTGAGCAAAGGAAGCAATATCAGCAGATATATCAACACAGGAAACTCTTTCCCGGATCTCTTGCTCCAGCCATAGCGGGAAAAATCCCCAGAAAACCAATTTCATCCAAAAGGTCATGCATTGCGTTATCAATGCCTAACACTCCAAAAGATTGCGTTTTGACTTCATCTATCATTGGGGTAGGCAAGGATTCCTGAACTCTGTTATAGTGTTTCACAAGACCTGTCTTTGTTGTGGTAATATATTGAATTCTCAAGCAATATTATAATTCAACAGGGCAGGTTTCGCACTATTATTTATTAAATAGCAAGCTGTTATGATACTTTATGAACTGCGAAAGTTGAGTATCAAAATCACTGTTGTTTATGTTATATACGCCACCGTACAATAACGTGACGGCTTTTGGTGATATTCCAGGGATTTGATATGAGGCATCGCTAAGCAGGTCTTTTATTTCGGCAAGCGATGAGCATGTTTCCAGCCTTGAAATTAAATCAGATGTAGTTGCCATGTACTAATAAAATCCTTTTATAAACTAAAAAGTAAACTGTATATCACTAATTCCAGCAAAATTACCGAAATCACCAAAAACTCTCAATGACTCCTTAATATTTTCAATTATTTGACCTTCCTCTTGCTTCAATGAGCCAGGAATTATCATTTGTAATTTTTCCCAACAACAGATGCTGTTATGATTTTCATCATGCAAGATGATCATTCTAAGCCTCATTCGTATATACTGGCCTTTCCATCGCAAAACAAAATATTGCACACCTGGACTAGCTCGCCCTCCAGCACTTGCATACAGCAAAAAAACATCGTTCTCTCTGTCAACAACCCAAACACTGAAACGACGAGTATAACCATCTATTGGATAGTTTATTTCACTTAAGTCAATTCTCTTTTGATCCTCTGCAGGTACTTTCTCATATATAAAAGCCATTTTTTTTCCTTTTGGACCAATTCCGGTAGTTCTAGGGACAGAATACGTCTCACCAGTCATTCCTGTTGATGAAGCTTTGGGCGCATGATCATTTTTTGCTAATCCACTGACAAAACGAAATATTCTATTTAACAAACCCATAGATATCCAACCCCCAACATAGACCCAACACCGCAAACAATCCGCAAACTCCACACCCTTCGAACTATATTGCCACCTCTTCCCTGCACATCGGCAACGAGTTGCAGGGAACCACGGGGAAATCAAGCTATTATCCAGCAAGCCCAAGACACCAACAAAAATCCAACACCGCAAACACACCACAACCCCAAACCTATCCTGCCCCTTTTTTCCAACCTCTACTCACACATCAGGAACCCAGCCAAAATTCAAGCTCTGCTGCAGCCCGAAAGGCACCCCGCTGCATTGTCTTTACATGCCAAAAACCGGCAGGCAATGATCTGTCTCCACGGCTACCGCAGCCCCCTCACCGCTGCATAACAAATATTGAGGCACACCGAATTATGCAGTCAATATATATTGATTGTAATATCGCGTCAATTTTATTAAACAATTATTTGCAACAGATGTCTCAAAAATGTTACGTTCAATTTTTTACGCTTATCTTCAATGACTTGCACACACAGAAACTGAGGGAATTGTCGTTTTATACACACAATTGCATATGCATTTTCCGGAATTTGTCAAACAATTTAAAACAATAATATAAAACAGTATTATTTTCATGGTGGGATATGTAGTTCTTTCTCATGTTAAATGTAATAGTTTGATCTACATGAGCCAATAAATTGATTGATAGGTAGCCACCCTTCCCAACCAACTTGCACGATCATGTCGTCATCAATGTCGTTGCACACTTCAACATAGCTCAACACATCTCCCGCCGCATGGCCGCCGAAAGCCTCTCCGGTAGTCAGGTTGATTGATATGCCAGAGTCAGATTCGTTATAATCCAACTGGTCGATTCCGCTACCGCCGTCAAGAATATCGGCACCATCTCCACCGGCAAGTTTGTCATTGCCACTGCCGCCATAAAGCGTATCAGCCCCGTCACCACCACTCAGATCATCGCGCCCCCCATCGCCATTCAAAATATCGTCACCGGCATTGCCTTCCAAGCGGTCAAGACCTTCACCGCCACTGATGGTGTCGTTACCCGCCTCTCCCAATAGCAGGTCATCACCACCGTTGCCGACCAATAGGTCAGATCCGCCACCACCGAACATATAGTCGTTGCGATCCAATCCGTTGATGCTGTTGTCTTGACCATCGCCGACCCGGGTAGAGAGGGTGTGTGTTTCAGGTTGCGAATCCACTCCCGTATAGGCGATGCCGTCAGCAGGCAACAAGGTTTTTTCACCTATAAACAACTCCTGACCGTAAGCTGTTGATATAGCACTATTAATAGTTGAAATATCAACACTTAACTCATCTTTTGAGACAATCAAACTGTCAGCAAGATTCAACCAAAAAGATTCTGCATCCGCAGTCGGAGCAACCCCTTCGGCCCGAGCGATGATATCTGTCATGGTATCGTTAAGCTGGACCGTATCAGTTACAAAATCATATTGTGCGTTGGGAAATACTTTTGCCAGGGTTCCCTGAACAAGAATTCTAGACATCAACAAGCTGTGGATGCCATGCCATGATTTTTTAATACCGATGGCGGCGTTGGCACCGACAATAGGAGTCAACCCCCTTTGCAACCAGGTTACCCCGGTAAACTTTTCGATAAAATCCACATGTCTGGCATCAATATTACTGCCGACCGACTCTCCCCGTGCGTCAGGATCATTATTCCGCACCCCGGCCCACTCCAGCAGGATCTCCTCGACCATATCCGCCGCCTCGGAGATTTGCGTTGTCGGCAAGTGGGTCAACTGCCGTACCATCTGCTTTAGCAGCGGATTGTTGGTCATGGCGATATGCAACGACGGCAGCAATCCATAACCACGAGATTGCGGCATTAACAAGACATCCAGATCCACCTCGATAGTGGAACCAAACACCTCACCCGCCGCCCCACGATACCAGCTATCGGCATTATCATTTAAAAAGTGGGCATCGACTATCTCTTTGGTCTGTCCACCCTGGCTAAATGTGGAGTTGGAAGAGATATAATTTTCATTGAGCCAACGATCGTCCGGCTGCTCTGCAAGGGAGATGGAATCTATACCCACGGTAACCAGATCCTGCAGCTCCCCGGCATCGCTAACCCCGTCCATATCCAGATCCCGCCAGATTAAAAACTGGCTAAAATCGGTATCCAACGCGTTGATCACCCCATCGCTATTGCTATCATGCAACCGCAACTTATCAAACGCCGCCATCTGGTCATCGCCATACAGCTCGGTAATGTCATCGATCATCCCATTACCGTTAAAATCCATGGCCAACAACCCATCACCCTGCCCAACCCAACCAACCCGCTCGGCATGACCATCGGCATCAATATCAAAATAGACATTTTCCGAATAGGCATGGGTTAACTCAATGCCATTTCCATCAAGATCCAAAACCAACGGACTGACATGGTTGGAAGCGCCACCTATAAGGTCGATTGCACCGCTAATAATATCGCTGACTACATTTACAACACCAACAACCAGTTTTGCCCACCCAGAAGCATCTACCTGCACATTTACCGCAACAGAAGAGTTGGTTACTGTAGCTGTATGGGTGCCATCAGTTACGGATATCTTAAAATCATCAAGATTGCCCGAAACCTGAACATTGTTGGCAAGAAATTCATCGACTGTCTGCTCTGTAGATTGATATCCAAAAGATGACAAGCGGTTTTCGATGGTTGTATCTTTATAAGCTGTCAGGGTGTCCCCACCATTATAGGCAGCGATAATTATGTCAGCTGCGGAGTTTCCATCTCCGTAATTCAGAGGCTCACTACCGTCAATATCATTAATATCAAGACCAACAGAAGTTTCCTTTACTATGGATCCTGAGATTGTATCCCATGACATAGTTTCAATGATATTTGCATCACCAATCGGGGTTGTTTTTGATAGCTCCCAATCTAGCTTCAATTTCAAAGTATCTGGATCAATGGTCTCATTTGTTCTGAGTTTAAAATCACCAAGGAAGTCAGAAACCGCTGTCTCAATGTAATCGTTCAGAGACCCTATTTCAAGCTGCCATTGGAAGCGGTAAAGGTGGAGCAGAATTTCCCTTTCTACGCTCTGCGATGACCACTGCCAAATAATCCCAGGGAGATACCCCCCGTCTTCTGCATGTTTCTATGACACTAGCCAAAACGGACAATACCCGGCTACCTTCTTCCGTTCTGGTTCCATGACTGATCAATCTAGCAATTACCCAATGACGTAAAGATCTTTCGGCCTCATTGTTTGTCAGCGGCAATTCTGGAATCTCCAAAACCTGCCAAATAGCATCCCAG
>JADFZS010000221.1 GCA_015232405.1 Magnetococcales bacterium
ATAATTTGTTACCTAAAACCATATGATTATCTTTTTCAATTTCCTACTTTTTGGTTAAACAGGTTAATCATGATCGACATTAAAGAGACCCCCCCAAAAACTAAAGCCAATAAGACAGACCGCAGAAGACGACCAGGAAGAAAGGTTGAAATTCTGCAAGCTGTTATAACCCTATTGGAAAAGGGTGAATATAAGGTTACCACAGCAGCTCTGGCAGCGGAAGTGGGTCTCTCCGAAGCTGCACTTTACCGACATTTTACCGGAAAAACAGCTATTTTCAAAGCATTAACTGATTACATTTCCGACCATCTGCTAAAACCGGCGGATAAACTGGTTAAAAGTAACGATTCTGCAATAAAACAGCTGAAAAAACTTTTCAACTATAATTTGGGCTTTTTTGCTGACCACCCAGGACTATGCCGGGTATTTTTAATGGGGGGTGTAGTTCCCCAAGCCGAAGCAGAACAGATGGTCAAAGCAATTGGCGAATATCGTAGCTCAGTCAAAAAATTGATGTTACAAGCACAAAAAAATCGAGACCTCGTCAAAGGCGTTGATATAGACGCAGCAACCGATCTCTATGTTGGTATGCTACAAGCTGCCACCCTACGTTTCGTCATAAGCGATTTTAAAAAACCACCAACCGACGAAGCTGCGTCAGCTTGGAAACTTTTCACCCAGGCTGTTGCAAAATAAATTGATTTAATATCCCCGAATTACAAGCAAAACAACAAACTAAAACCCAAGCCAACTACAGCACATGCTGTAGTTGGCTTTAATTTTTCAACAAAACAAGAACTTAAATATTGGAGCAAGCTTGTAAAAATTTATTAAGCAAGCGCACTCCTACAAACGCAGTTATAATTTGTTGAAATATCATCCTCAAGCAAACAAACGTTGAGCCTGATATTAGCCCTTGAGAAATTGGCTGTGATTGGCACAAACCACATATTATACATATAGTTGCATGCTTAAGGAGAGTTTGCACCTTAAGATTTAAACCTGCCAAATTCGTATGCAAGCCATGTTTCTTCAAAGATTTGTTGCAATAAACAGGCATACAACAAATCAACTTTCATATATTTACATATAATTATCTGCAAATTAGAAACAAAAACACCACCCCCTCCAAACAGGGGGTGGTGTTTTTATATTCTAAACAAAACCGCAATCTTTATTAATGTAGATTAGCCTTGTTTTTTTCAATATCTTGCAGAGCCTCTTCAACCATTTTTCCGGCTACTGCTTTGGTGACGTTTTTGGCTATCAATTTTTCGGTGGCCATAATTGCGACATCAACTACCACTGACTGTACATCAGCGAGAGCTTTTTTCTTGGCTACCTCAATCTCTTCAACAGCGGCACTCTTCTTTTTTTCCAGCTCGACAGCCAGCTCTTCAAGAGCCTGCTCTCTGTGAAGATTTGCCTCTACCCTTGCCTGTTCAAACACATCAGAGGCAACTTTATTGGCAGACGTCATCTTGTTATTGAGATCGGCTTGGACTTTTTCAGCCTCTTGGCGGGCGGCTTGAGCACTGTTTAAATCGTCTTCGATCTTCTTGGCACGCACATCCAGCAGTTCATTTATCGCCGGAATAACATGTTTATTGAGAAGATAGAGCAATATCAGGAAGGATATAACCGACCAGAATATTTGATGCTCAAACATTGATGGCTCGAATTGGGGCACACCAGCCGATTTAGCTTGCCCCTCAGCCGCTGCGTAGGCAACGGATATCATCAGCTCAACCCTTACTCATGATAATAAACACAACAACCAGACCGTACAGAGCGATCGCCTCAACAAAGGCCATACCAATCCAGATGTATTTAGAAACTTGCGCTTCAGCACCGGGCTGACGGGCAATAGCCTCAATAGCCTTACCGAACAGTGTTCCTAGACCTACACCGGAACCAGCAAACCCGAGAGCGGCCAGTCCCATACCGATAAGAGCAGCGGCAGAGTTTTCCATTGGTTTTGTTCTCCCAAATCAAATCTATAAAAAGTTAAAAAAAGCTAGTCCAAATTTTTAATGCATATGAATAGCATCGTTAATATAGACACAGGTTAAAATAGTAAAAATATAAGCCTGGATAAATCCGATAAAGATCTCCACGCCAGTAAACACAACAGTAAAGCCAAATGGTAACCATGAGGCAAAGATCGGCAAGGTCAGCACGTAGAAAAACATCACAGCGAGCATTGTGTGTCCTGCTGTCATATTAGCAAAAAGACGTACGCTGAGGGAAACAGGCCGAGCCAAAAACGAGATAATCTCAATGGGAATCATCAGTGGCATCAAAAGTACCGGAATACCTGATGGAACAAAAAATTTAAGATAGTGCAAACCGTGATTATAAAAACCAAAAATCAAGGCAAAACCAACGATTATCGAGGCAAAAGTGCCAGTTATGATAATTTGTGATGTTGGGGTAAAAGAGCCAGGCAGTAGACCGGAGAGATTACAAAACAGCACAAAATAGAACAGGGTAAAAATATAAGGAAAAAATTTACGCCCATCTTTTTTGCCGATGATATCCTCTGCCATCTCAAGCACAAAAAGATAACCAAGCTCCACCAGACTTTGCAAACGTCCAGGAACCTGCTTGCCACCTTTTATACCCTGGGTAAAGAATAAAAATGCAAAGCCACAAGCAATCCACATCCATAGAACAGAGTTGGAAATGGAAATATCAAAACCAAAAAGGGAAAGATCCACAAACTTATGGACCTCAAAATGGTGCAGTGGATCCATTTTAGGTTCAGCAGAGGCTTGAGCTGCTTCAGATGCTATCGCGGAAGAAATCAGTGTCATTGTTCCTAACTAGTTCCTTAAATAAATCAAATTTTCTACTAGCAGATGGTCTTTATATAAGATTAAAGACAATTTTCAATCTGCATTATCTTTGCTGTCGTCCTTTTTTGCCGTGGCAGCCACATTAACCACTGGTTGGACAACACGATAAACATTTTTAAAACCAGCAGCAGCTCCTAGAACCAAAAAGATAATTAGCAACCACGGTTCAGTATCAAACTGACTATCCAACCAATAACCTGCGCCAGTTCCGATCATGGTAGCAACAACCAGTTCGGTTCCCAGGCGCATCGCCATTCCAAGACCAGAATTTTGTTTAAAACCCACATCTTGTTCCAGACGATCAGCGTCATTTCCCCCTTCACCAATTGGCTTTTTTTGGCCCTTGGAGCCGTTGGGGAAATTTGATGGAGCCTGAGTCATACTCTTCTTTTTCCGATTAACCAGCACAGTACATCCCGGAAATACAGACGTACCTTATTGCAATCCCATTTTGCTGTCAATACCTTCTATGCAATTTGACTGCTTAACAGTTTATGCTAATATACTGTTATAGTTCGAGATCCTGGATTTTCTTACGCAGTGTGTTGCGGTTGATGCCCAGAATAGTTGCTGCTTTTACCCTGTTACCACGGGTTTCTTGTAGAACCCTTGCAATCAATGCCGCCTCTACCCGATTGACAATAACATTATACATGTTTGTTATATCCCTGGCATCTGGTGAAATAAAATGCTGATCCACAGCCGAAATTACGACATCTTCCAAAGATGGCCCAGAGATATGCTCCGCTTTTGTACTGCTGTCTATGGGCCGCTCTTCCACTGTGAGTTGCGATATTTCAGGCAGCTCTTTGTTTATTGTGATATCAAGATGTTCCGGTAATATCGTCTCGTTGGAGACCAGCACCATCAAGCGTTGCACTAGATTTTCCAACTCCCGAACATTACCGGGCCAGTTATAGGAGATGAGTTTTTCCATGGCTGCAGCAGAAAACTGTTTAGGTTTTTCACCAATCTTTTTAGCTACCTGAGCCAGAAAATAGTCTGCTAAAAGGGGAATATCCTCTTTTCTTGACATCAACGAAGGAATATAAAGCGGAACAACATTAAGGCGATAATAGAGATCTTCCCGAAATCGACCCTCCACAATGGCTGCCGGAAGATCTTGGTGGGTTGCAGCAACAATGCGAACATTGGTTCTGAGGGTCTCTTGACCTCCAACTCTGGTAAAAGTACCGTCCTGGATAACTCGCAATAGCCGGGTTTGTGCCTCCATGGACATATCGCCAATCTCATCTAAAAAGAGTGTTCCCCCCTTGGCCCTCTCAAAATGTCCGGTACGACGGGATATTGCCCCGGTAAAAGCCCCTTTTTCATGGCCAAAAAGCTCACTTTCAATGAGGTTTTTGGGTATAGCAGCCATATTTATTGTGGTCATAGGTCCACTACGACGGGGACTGTGGGCATGGACAGCCCGTGCCACCAACTCTTTTCCTGTACCTGACTCACCATGGATAAGTACGGTCATCTCGGAATTTGCCAGTCTACCAATGGTACGAAACAGCTCTTGCATAGCCAGGGATGAACCTATAAAACCGCCAAAACGGTCACTATCCAACCCATTTACACTTTTGCTCTTTTGCCTGCTCTTCTCCTTGGCTAAAGCCTGTTTTACCAGATCCACCAACTTTACAATATCAAAGGGTTTGGAAAGATATTCAAATGCACCACGTTCAAAAGCTTGTACCGCATTACGTAGGGTGCTTTGGGCGGTTATGACAATAACCGGAAGGCCGGGCCGGGTGGTGTTGATGGTTTTTAGAAGATCCAGCCCCGAACCGGAGGGCATCACCACATCGGTAATGATAAGGTCTCCCCTGCCTTGGGCGGAAAAAGACAAAAGCTCACGTCCATCTTCAAAGGTGTGGACCAAAAATCCTGCATTGGTCAACGCCCTCTCCAAGACAAAACGAATGCTGCGGTCATCATCAGCAACCAATATGGTTTTTTGCTCTTTATTCATGAGTTAAACACATGTAGATAGGTTCTAAATACCGTTTGTCCGGGTTTGCTTTTAACCTCAATCATTCCATCGTGTTCGTTGATAATTTTTTGTGATATCGCCAGTCCAAGCCCAGTCCCATGGTTTTTTGATGTGATAAAAGGCAGAAAAATTTTCTGCATCAAAGAAGGCTGAATTCCCGGCCCATTATCCCTTACCTCCACCACGATAAAGTGGCGACGCTGTCCCCGTTCAGAGCGTATCCTGGATGACATTCTGGTACTTATGACTACCTCGCCAGAGACTCCACACGCATCTATGGCATTTTGTGCCAGATTTAAAAACAGCTGGATCAACTGATCCCTATCACCCTTGATATTGGGAAGAGATGGGTCAAAATCACGTGTGGGTATAGGGCTACCATGGGAACAGACCTGGATGACATGGTTTAATATCTCATGGATATTCAACTCTTTTTCCAAAATCAACTGGTCATCGGCAAGACCCAACAGTTTATCCAACAACAGGCTTATTCTATCCACCTCAGTACGGATCAACTCCGTACATGCTGTTGCAGATTCACTATCAACCTCCATCTCCAGAAGTTGGGCCGCTCCCCGAATACCTGCCAGGGGATTTTTAACCTCATGGGCAACAGCCATTGCCATGTTACCAAGGGAGTCAAGGGTGTCATTGAGACGTTGATCATCTTCCAACCCCTCAACAGCTGCCAAATCTTCCATCTGCAATAATGCCCCTGCCAACTCCCCCTCTTCATTACGCAGTGGCGATACCATCAACGAAACCGCCACCACCACTCCAGGAGCAGGTGTTATCTCGGCATCACGTAGCCGACACGGCATTCTGAGATCCATGGCCCTTTTAACAAGATCCAGTGCAACTGGGTGTCCTGGCAGCAGTTTTTCCAGATTTTCACCTATTATATAACGGTCCGACTTACCAAAAAGCCGTTCTGCTGCCAAATTAATATTGCGGACGATACCCTTGGTATCCACAACAACCAAACTATACTCCACAACATCCCAGACTAGATCTTTGGCAAAACAATCTTTTGTAGTTTCCACCATATCAAGCAGCCCTTTGTTGCCGTTGGCTTCTGAAAAATGCCAATGTTTTATCTAGTGTCTGGCTGGAATCGGGTGATTGGTTGACCTCTTTTCTAAACTGGGCACCACCCACCATACCTTTTGTGTACCAAGCAAGATGTTTGCGGGCCATTCGATTACCAACCACCTCACCATAAAAGTCGATCATTGCCTTAAAATGGCCTGTAACCAGCTCCTCACGCTCGACCATATCCATTGCAAAGCTATCTTCTCCAGTGGCTAGATATTCTGCAATTTGTTTAAAAATCCACGGTCGTCCATAGCTACCACGACCGATCATTATTCCATCGACACCACTGCTTGCCAACATCTCCGCGGCACCTTTTGGAGTGGTTACATCACCATTGCCGATGACCGGAATAGAGACAGCTGCCTTAACCTTGCCGATGGCATCCCAATCTGCCTTTCCTTTATACATCTGGGCTTTGGTACGTCCGTGCACAGTGATAAAAGCAACACCCAGGGACTCCCCTAAACGGGCGACTGATACCGAGTTTAAACTATTTTCATCCCAACCCAGGCGAATTTTTATGGTAACCGGGACATCCACAGCAGCAATGACCGCAGTCAAAATACGCCCTATCAACTCCTCATCACGGAGCAGAGCCGAACCGGCACCATTTTTAACAATTTTTTTTACCGGACAGCCCATATTGATGTCTATAATCTGAGCACCCAAAGCCACATTCATACTAGCCGCCTGTGCCATAACCTCAGGATCGGACCCTGCTATCTGTACCGCATTAAGCCCTCGGTTTTCAGGATTAGCGGCAATTTTAA
>JADFZS010000222.1 GCA_015232405.1 Magnetococcales bacterium
GCTATGACCTTCTTTTTTAGACTCTGCACCCAGTTTACATAATTTCCCGATGAACTCTTGACCATGGGGGAAAACGCCTCTTTGGGTGGCTGTAAGAGATGCGAACCCTCATTTTCAGGGTCATGAATGCCATCTTTGGGAGGTGGCAGGTTACGTTCTGATTTTGGTTTCATCAACCGGTTGAACTTGTTGATTCTCTTTTTTGAGATCGACCGCAACAACACCCATCAGATGCTGGTCAAGATGCTTTTGGAAAGTAAATCCGAATCTACAAAAAAACGGGCAGAAAAGTTTGTAATCAAAGCCAATGAGCTGCGCAAAAAGGCTGATAAATTGGCTGCCAGAAAAAAATATAAAGAGGCTATCGCCACTTTGGAAGCCTCCACCAAAGAGTTGGTGCGGGCAATTAGAGTCGGTGGGGTTTTCATTCCAGGATGAGGTTAATGACCAGAATAACACAGAAACAAACTATGTTGACTTTCTGGAGCCTGCTCCTCTGCTTGCTGGTTTTGCAGTTGCATTTGCCGCAAGCGGTGGGAGCCGGTCAGTGGAAGGATCTTACCGAAGACGGACTCCACGATCCCGATGGTCCGGCAATCAGCGAGTTACAAAACCCTGCCGAGGCCATGTCAGAGTTTCCCAAAGATGCCGTCGGCAACAAAGTGCGCTGGGTGAACGCTCTTAGAGAAGGCTATATTGAACCGCGTACAAATATTTTGCCTGGGACCCAAATCAAGGTTTTGGACATGGATATTATCTATGAAAGAACCGGGGATCAAAAATATGTGCTGTTTCCCCATAGGGCTCATACGGAATGGCTTGACTGCTCCAATTGTCATGAAAGAATCTTCAAGGAAAAATTTCGTGCAACGCCCATGACCATGATGGAAATATTGAACGGCAATTATTGCGGTCAATGTCATGGGGCGGTTTCATTCCCTCTTACTGAGTGCTACCGCTGTCACAGTGTCAACCCATCAACTTTCAAGGGGAAGATCGGTGTCCAACCTACAAAATAACCCGAACAGTACCCGCTCAATAATAGAGGGCTTGCAGACAAACCGATCTTTCGGTGTACTTATATTATCTCTGCTGGCTTTGTTATTGGTCGTTCCCATAGGTCCGGCACAGGGTGAATATGCCGACGTAGTTCTTAATGAACAGGCTGAAAAGGAGGGTGTGCGTCCCGTTATCTATCCCCACTGGTTTCACCGCATCCGTTTTCGTTGCAAAGTTTGCCATTCTGAGTTAGGATTCGAGATGCGTGTTGGTGCCAACAAGATTGATATGGCAGCAATTACCGATGGTAAATTTTGCGGTGCCTGTCATACCGGCGATGTTGCTTGGGGTCTCGAATTTTGTGACCGCTGCCACTCTGGACTGCCCGGTTTAAAAACCGGCATCAAAAGCGGAAGCAAATCCGGTGGACCCGGATTTTATTAACATTTGAATGCTATCAGGTAGTTGTAGATTGTAGCCCTTGTTGACGAAATATTTTCTATATTTAGTCAGGTGTGCTTTTTTCGTTGTCTGTATTTTAAAAGAATTTTCTGGCGACAACCGGGGCTGCAAGATACAATTATCAAGTTTTATGGATCAAATAGTTAGAATTGTGCGCATGGTAAAATACGTTGGTTTGTCTGCCGCAACCAAAAATGATATTTGCTTTTTTTGTTGCGAACCATCCATTTTGTTACCCATCAGACGGACCAAAAAAAATGACTGCCAGTTTGCAACACCAAACCGATAGTTGATCCGTTTGGATTTTCTCAGGGAGGTTTCATTTTGGTAACCCGGCTCATAAGACTAACCGTCTCTGTTGCAATATTTACCCTCTTTTTTGCAGGTTGTGGTGGTAAAGCACCACGGCCTATCATGCAATATGGAGTAGAAAACCTCTCCCCCAGCCAAAGAACAATCTGGCCACCGCTACCGGAAGTCCCCCGGTATAAATATGCCGGTCAATTGACCGGTTGGGAAAATTTCCCTGATGCTTCCGATGAAGACAGGAAAAAAGCCGAGATAGCCGTGCGTTGGTTGGTGGGACTTGATGAAAAAAACGGGGTTGAAAATCAAGATGATAAGTTGGGGTTGCGGCGACCACAAACCGGGATCACTGATGAACTTGGACGCATCTATGTCACCGATGTCGGACAACATGCGGTGGTGGTATTTGATGAGCCCGCAGGTACTCTCAAAATTTGGAACAGGGCCAGGGGCTCCACTCCATTTGCCATACCTGTAGGAATTGCCTTGGGACCGAATAAACAAATCCTGGTTGCCGATGCCGGGTTGGGACAAATAATACGCCTGGACCGTGAGGGAAACCCCGTTGGCGAGATTGGCAGTGACTCACTGCAGCGTCCAACCGGTCTGGCCCGTGACCCGGTCAACAAGTTGATCTATGTATCAGATACACGCGCCCATGACATCAAGGTTTTCAACGATGCGGGAGAGTTGATGGAAATTATCGGTGCCCCCGGCATGAAACCCGGCACCTTCAACTCACCTACCCATCTAGCCTTTCACAACCGCCAACTATATGTTGCAGACACCCTGAACGCCCGTGTGCAGATATTTAATGAAGATGGTGATTTTGTCCACTCGTTCGGCAATCTTGGCATCAAGATTGGCAACATGGTCCGCCCCAAGGGAGTGACCGCCGATAGTGAGGGCAATATATATGTGGTTGAATCTTTACATGACCACCTTTTGATTTATGACGCAAAAGGTCGATTTCTTCTCCCTATCGGTGGTACCGGTCAGGAGATAGGACAATTTTTTCTGCCAAGCGGCATCTGGACTGATGGTCATGGTCGTATTTTTATAGCCGACATGTTTAATGGTCGCGTCATCATATTGAATTTTTTGGGAGGTTCAGAATGAACATATACCCACTTTCAGTAGTGTCCGATTGTTTTACCAATGTCAGATCGTAACACGCTAACATTAAAGTAAAATTTCACATTTTTCCCTGTTATCTATTTGAACTGCACCTACAGCTTCAGCCATTCTCCTATATTTTCACTGGAGCCATGGCTGATGAACACAGTCAAAACTATATTTTCTCAGGTGATCGAACATCTACCAATGCACACATTCCGCAAATGCGTAGTAAAGGTACCGTGGCAATTACAAAGTTCAATCGTTCTCGTGTCTTGACCAATTCCTTTGCATGGCTTTTGCCCAACTCCATGGCAACCAGAGAAAAACTACCTGGGCCGAACAGCTTGCCGCCACCCTGCCGGAAAAGGGTGGCATGACCCTGATGGGGATGGGAGGCTTGATCGCCCTTTCAGCAAGCTTTATTTTTTATATATTGCCATAAGGGCTATATTTGATGTGGGGAAAAAATAGTTAATAATTCCATGGGCAATAAAGGCAAAATAATTAGTGACAGAGCCTATTTGTGGCCTTTTCCTTTGCCCTTATTATTACCACGACCTTTCCCTTTGCCTTTGCCTCTACCCTTGCCATTATCATCGTCGTCATCATAATTTTTATCTTTCTTCCAACCCTTATCGCCATTTTCACGCTGATGTTTGGAGCGTTCGCTGCCTAATGCCTTGCCACCAACCTCCTTTGCCCGGTCCCAGCCTTTGGAACGATCATGGCCATCATTCTTGGAGTTACCCCCTTCATTTTTCTTCTCCTCAGGCTGTTTCTTACCGGCAATCTCCTCAGCAGTCTCAACACCTTTATTGCCAATCCCCTTCACACGTTCCCAAGTACCGCGTACTTTATCGGCCCAGCTCTCTTCGGCCCTAGCTTGACCTATAAAGAGTGGAGCCACAAAACAAAAAACCAGAATGCATTTCGCAATTCTCATTTCAAACCTCTCATTAATGTTGACTTTGATTAAGACAAAACTGGATCGTTGGCTGCAAACCTCGCAAAAACTCGATCAAAATATGCAGCTTTTTGCATAATCCTTGGCCTCATTGCCGGACCATTCACCTTTTGGTTTTTTGTTCATTTCTTCACACCACTCCTTACTACCAACCTTGGGAGAACAACCTCCAATAAAAGCCAACGCAACAGCGAGAAGCATGACCTGTTTCCATAATTTATTCATCATATTCAATCCCTATTTTTTAGTTGAGAAGCGACTATATCCGATATTTCCCAAGTTCCCCAGCTTGAAATCCAATCTACCAGAAATTGAATCCATAATCCATTTTCATGCCTATCTAATGCCCACCAGCAACACCAGCAAGTTGCTTCTGGATCGATTCAAACTAGAAATATGCTGTGGGTCTCAATATGGGCAATGCGGGTTTAAATTCCCATTCTCAAAAAAATTATCCCCCTTTTCTCTCTTTTGAGAAACCACCACCCATAACAAGCAAAACTTTCTCTTTAAATACAGCACGTTAATTGACGATAAATTTGGAACGAAGGTTGCGATATATATTTACAAGACAATCAATACAACCAACAAAATGTTGAAGGTGTACCATGAATTTTAGTTTACGGCAGATCAAGGAAAACTCCCCGATAATCATCGTCGCTTCGCTTATCTTGGTGGCGGATTTTGTTTTGACAGTCGGAATTTTTCAATCGCTGTTTTTAAACTGATAGGGCAGAAGCTCCGGTCTGTATAGAACGACACCTGACCTTTCAGCTATACTTGGTGACATAACTGGATAGGCAAACTTGGGATTGAACAGGAAGAGAGATGGCAATGGAAACCATACTTGGCATTTATATATTAACCTGTATCGCTATCTTTGCATGGCAGGTCGTAGACTATCTAAAATCGACAAACGGGCAGCATATCCCACAACCGCAACGTGTACGGCTAACTCATTTCAAATAAGCCAAGCTCTACCTCGTCTCAGGTGAGCCTTTGCCGGTAGATTTCATGCTGCCATCCAGGCTTGAAAATTGACCATGATCTATTTTAAAAATTTGATAAACTTGGCATCAAATACTTTAGAGTGAACCCGCAACCAGTCCCATAGAGCCCCTATCATATCTTCGTCCCACACCTCCGAATCAACACCACTGCCAGACTTTACAAAGTCCAACAGAGCACGATATTCAGCATGTGACTCACTATGTTCCTTATGGCCGGTAAAAGACATATGCACCATCTCCTGCTCCTCGTTGGCATGCTGAAGCAAAACATCATGGTCAAGAAAATTAAACACCATTTTTTTCTCATCATTGGTGCATTTTGCCATATTTTTATCTTTGAGAAGCTTGATCTGCTGCCGATAATCATCGTAGGAGCCCGTTATACGCTCGACATGCTCCTGCTCCAGGTTAAACTCAACCTCTTCACCTATCTCCTTGACGGCGTAAGGGGGAAGCTGGAGATGAAACCGACTCCCCCTTCCCACTGTTGAAAATACTACGATCCTGCCACCCAATGATTTCATTATATCCTGACACAACGGTAGCCCCAGACCATGGCCAACCTCCCCCAGGGTTCCACTGCGACTTGTCACCTGTTCCCGCATAAACAGCATTGGAATCATCTCTTCAGGAATGCCGATTCCATCATCCTGCACCTCGATAATGGGAAAATCCCCCTGAACATAGGAGACGCGTACCGTGTCCCCAGAGTTGCAAAATTTTATCGCGTTGGAAATCAGGTTTACCAACACTCTTTCCAATAGTTTTTCGTCGGAGTACAGGGTTAGGTTGGCAGGAAACGAGTTGGATAAAATGACCCCTTTTTTTTCTGCTACAGGATAAAAATCGTCCAAAATGTCGGCAATATAGGATATACCATGAAACTCAACCGGCTCTACCAATACAATGCCCTTGCGCAGACGGTCGATATCCAGCAAATGTTGAATCATCTCCAAGGTTCGGCTGGAACGTTTTTCTAAACTCTCGACCATTTTTTTGATATGTTTATTATCAACCTCTTCACGAATATATTTCATGGTGGTGATAATGCTGGTGAGGGGGCTACGGAGATCGTGAGAGACCAGGCGGAGAAAGTCATCCTTGGTCTTGGTAGCATTCTCAGCTGTATCCCGCGCCGCCTTCATTTCACTCTCAGCCCGTTGCACCTGGGTCATGCTGACCACCAACTCCCGATTTTGGTTCTCCAACTTTTCTTCACGCCGTTTCAGGCGGCCAACCATGTCATTTATGCGAGATCGGAGAAAAAACAGCAATATGCCAACCACAGAAAACTGCCCAATATTTTCAAAAATTTCTATGATTATTCGCCGCCTTAGAGCAATAATCTCATCATCAATCTTTTTTTCAAACTTGAAATAGACATGGTTGCTGCCATCGTTGATGTGGCAGTCGGCACAGAGCCCCTGCCGTTCTATTGCCGTAACGACTGTAAACGCCCCATTATCACCCTCCAACCACCAGAAGCCGATAAATTTTTTGTGAAACTCCTCAAACTGCTCCATCTCGCCTACTTCCGGCGTCCAATCCTCTTCATACTCATCCAATTCAGCCAGCCGCCGCAAATGCTCTTCCTTGGCCAACACCAGTTTGGTACCGCTATCATCCACCTCATGACGACCGGCCTTTTCTTGCAATATCACAAACTCCATGGTGGTCAAAATTGCCTCAAGCTCTTCACGCGAGGCATTGGTCTTTTCACCGCTATCAATTTTTCTTCGCAGCCAAAGTGCTACGCTTTGGGTAGGATATTTGGAACGTAAGCTGGGGTCTTCGGATTCAGCACGCCAGAGAGAAAACTGGATTTTATGCCTG
>JADFZS010000223.1 GCA_015232405.1 Magnetococcales bacterium
AGCCCTCAAACTGTCGCGGACCTCAATCGCCCAGTCAGAGTGAGCCTCGGTAATAGTCAGGACTACAGCTTGTACCGGAGCCAGCCAGGTTGGAAAACGACCAGCATAATGCTCAATTAAAATACCGAAAAAGCGTTCCAGAGAGCCTAGAAGAGCCCGATGGATCATTATCGGCTGATGCTTGCCACCATCCTCACCAACGTAGGTTATATCAAAACGTTCAGGAAGATTGAAGTCTAATTGTATAGTTGAGCATTGCCATTTACGCCCGATGGTGTCGGTTATCTTAACATCGATCTTGGGTCCATAAAAAGCCCCTCCGCCAATATCTTCGACATAATCCAAGTCACGATGCTTGATAGCACTAGCCAATGCGTTGGTTGCCTTCTCCCATATGGCATCTGATCCAACCGATTTTTTTGGTTTTGTCGAGAGAAAAATCTCAAACTCAGAAAAACCAAATGTCTCCAATGTATTGAGGGTCAGATCCAAAATGTTACGAATCTCCGACTCTATCTGATCTTCCCGACAAAATACGTGGGCATCGTCCTGGGTAAAACCACGCACCCGAAACAGACCATGGAGAGCACCCGACATCTCATAACGGTAGACTGTTCCCAACTCAGCCCAGCGCATGGGAAAATCACGATGGGAGTGGAGCTGATTTTTATAGATCAAAATATGAAACGGGCAGTTCATGGGGCGGATCTGATACTCCTGCTCATCCACTTTTAGTGGTTGAAACATGGATTCGCCATAAAAATCCAGATGACCCGATGTTTTCCAAAGATCAATGTTGGCTATATGAGGGGTGTAGAGAAACTCATAACCAGCATCGATATGGGACTCTTTCCAGTAGTTTTCGATGGTTTGACGCATTCTTGCACCCATGGGATGCCAGAAAACCAGACCGCCACCAGCATCATCCTGGATGGAGAAGAGGTCTAGATCCTTACCAATTTTTCTATGGTCCCTTTTTTCCGCCTCTGCCATCATGTGCAGATAGGCTTTAAGGGCTTTTTTATCTGCAAATGCTGTACCGTAGATTCTCTGTAACATTTTATTGTCAGAGTCACCACGCCAGTATGCCCCGGCAACCCGAAGCAATTTAAAGCTTTTTATATGTCCGGTACTTGGTAGGTGGGGGCCACGGCACAGATCGATAAAATCACCTTGGGAGTAGAGGGAGATATTCTCCCCAGCAGGGATCTCTGCGATAATCTCAGCCTTATACTCCTCACCCAAATCTTTAAAAAAGGTTATGGCAGCATCCCGTTCCATCACCTTACGCTGAATGGGAAAGTTCTCTTTTATCAGCTCATCCATCTTTTTCTCGATGGCGGCTAGATCCTCCATGGTAAAGGATCGCTCATAATCAAA
Organism: Magnetococcales bacterium; assembly: GCA_015232405.1. Taxonomy (GTDB): domain Bacteria; phylum Pseudomonadota; class Magnetococcia; order Magnetococcales; family JADFYX01. The sequence continues at coordinate 1,381 of JADFZS010000223.1, forward strand.
ATCGTAATAAAAGCCGTTTTCCACTGCAGGGCCAATGGTAACCTGAGCTGTGGGAAATAGACTTTTAACCGCCTGGGCCATGAGATGGCTGGTTGAGTGGCGAATTATTTCCAGAGCTTCTGGAGATTTGTTGGTAATCAAGGAGATAGAGGCATCACTGTCAATTACCGTATCCAAATCAGCCAACTCACCATCAATTACCCCTGCCAAGGCAGCCTTGGCCAAGCCAGGTCCAATGTCGGCAGCCACCTGTGCAAGTGATACTGGAGCGTCAAACTCTTTGCCAGTTCCGTCCGGCAGTGTAATACAGATCATGTCTTCTAAACCTCAGATGCTTTTTTTATTGTCTCACATAAATCATTAGCTATTTCGGATATTTCAGTCAAGGAGTCACCCTCAACCATAACCCGTACTTTTGGCTCGGTACCTGATTTTCTTACCAGTATACGCCCGCTGTCTTTAAGTTTGTTATTGGCGTTATTCATGGCCCTTGTCACATTTTTATTGTTCAAAGGGTCGCTACCGGGTTCTATCACCACATTTTTTAAAATTTGCGGTACAATCTCCATGTTGGAGCTAAGCTCAGAGAGTTGTTTACCACTATCTGCCATTAGCTCCAATATTTTAAGGGCCGATACCAAACCATCCCCAGTGGTGTTATGGTCTAAAAATAGTAGATGTCCTGACTGTTCGCCACCAAGATTATAACCGTGAGACAGCATATGTTCCAACACATAGCGGTCACCTACCTGGGTACGGACTAAGTTCAGGTTGTTTTTGGCGAGAAACCTCTCTAAACCCAAATTTGACATCACAGTTGCAACAACACCGCCACCTCTTAAACTTCTCTTGCGTTTCATGGCTATGGCACTCATAGCCAGAAGGTGATCACCATCTAAAATGTTGCCTTTTTCATCACTAATCAACAGACGGTCGGCATCTCCATCCAGGGCGATTCCAATATCTGCCCGTACCTCCAACACCTTGTTACGCAGCTGCTCCGGGTGGAGGGAGCCAAACCCATCGTTGATGTTGAGACCGTTGGGTTCGTTACCAATGGCGATAACCTCTGCCCCAAGTTCCCAAAATATGGCAGGAGCCACTTTATAGGATGCTCCATTGGCGCAATCAACAACAACCCGCAGTCCGGTTAAACGGCGGTTTTTGGGAAAACTGTTTTTGCAAAATTCAATATAACGACCACCAGCATCGGCAATTAGAGTGGCTCGGCCAATATCGGCATCTTTAGGGGGGTATTGGTCCATCTCACCGGAGAACATTACCCGCTCTATCTCGGCCTCCATCTCATCCGGTAGTTTCTGACCGTTGGGGCTGAAAAATTTGATACCGTTATCCTGAAATGAGTTGTGGGAGGCGGAGATAACCACGCCAGCATCAGCACGCAAAGCTCTAGTCATGTAGGCCACAGCTGGAGTTGGCAGGGTTCCCACCTGCAAGCAGTGGATACCCATGGAGGTAAAACCAGCTCTGAGAGCAGACTCAAACATATAACCAGACAGACGGGTATCCTTGCCAATAACAACAGTATGGCGACGGTCACCTTGACGGAAAACATAGCCAGCTGCCCGTCCCAGCTTTAAAACCTGTTCTGCTGTCATGGGGCTGACATTGGCCCGACTACGTACACCATCGGTTCCAAAAAATTTTCTAACATGTGTTTTTACAGCGTTTTTAACCATGTTTTTGGGTACTCTCCATCCCTTTGAACCACCCTTTTGCTACCAAAAGAGCTTCACATGCTCCCCTAACATCATGAACTCGAAAAATATCAGCACCAGCCAAATAGCCCAAGGCAGCTAGCAGGTTGCTGCTGTTGTCCCGCTGTTCAGGTCGGGACACACCACTTAAATGTCCGACGATGCTTTTACGAGATAATCCCAGCAAAACCGGAACCCCAAGTCCCCGTAAAATACGTTGCTGGGTCATCAAAGTGCGATTATGCTCTGGGGTTTTGCCAAAGCCGATACCGGGATCAACAATTATACGCTCTTTTGCTATACCGTTGGCTAGACAAAACTCTATCCGCTGCTCTAAAAAACTATACACCTGCAACATCACATCACTGTAGCTGGGAGCATTCTGCATAGTTGCTGGCTCACCTTGCATGTGCATCAATATGATGGGGCAGTCGCTATTGGCTAAAATTTTTAGACTCTCTTCTGCCTTTTTGCTTTTTTCCAAACCTCTCAAGGCGGAAACATCGTTTATAATGGCTGCTCCTGCCCCAAGGCTGGCTGCCATCACTTCCGGTTTGGAGGTGTCTATACTAATGGGAATATCGATTTTATCAACCAGTGCTTTTATCACTGGTATCACCTGGGCCAGCTCTTGGTCTACATCAACCTTGCTTGCCCCCGGTCTGGTAGACTCTCCACCAATATCTAGAATATCGGCTCCCTGTTTAGCCATCTGCAACCCTTGGGCTATGGCTTTATCTACCGTTGTGCCATCACCGGAAAAGGAGTCCTGGGTTACATTTATGATACCCATAACTCTGGGCTGGGAGAGATCCAACAACCATCTGTTATTCTCTCCCCACTGCAGTGTTCGCCCTTTATCAGTATGGCCCTGTATGGAGCTACTAAGAGCTTCACTTGCTTCTATGTGACCTGCACTCTCCAGATCAACTATCCAGTTGATTATCTGTCCAAACAGCAATTTGCCTTTACAGTGGGTCTCGCCGTCTACCTCAACCAGCTCCATACCGTGGGGTATCTCTCCCCACTCTTTTTGCCACTGGGTAACTGTCACCGTCCATGTGGGTAGGTCTTCCACCAATCTATTGGGAAAGTTGCTAAACCAAGTTGGCTCTGTTAGACCAAGAATAGGCTCTAGTAGGGCGCTAACTGTCATGAAAAATCGAACATTTGCTCAACAATATTAATTGTCATCACCCTTGCTGTCTTCATCATTTTTTGCCACAAAGCCTGTCTCTTCTGCTTGCTCAGTTGGCATTTCAGCCCCACTACCGTTAACCTTTTTCTTGGGTTTTACCTTTGGTTTTGGCATGGGTTTGAGGGCCTCTTCAAGGGGAAGACCTTCAACCAGTTTTAACACCTCTTCACTATCAATGGTTTCACGGTCCAGAAGGGCTTGAGCCATATTTTCCAATACTTGGCTTTTCTCGGTCAATATATCTCTGGCCCGTTTATCATTGCTTTCAACAATGGTGCGAATTTCAGTATCAATGGCTTTGGCGGTATCTTCGGAGACGCTCTTATGCTGGGTGATCTCCCGGCCCAAGAAAATCTCCTCTTCATTTTCGCCATAAGCCAGTGGTCCCAAGGCTTTTGTCATGCCGAAATCACAGACCATCTTACGGGCCAGATCTGTCGCCCGTTTAATGTCGTTGCTAGCACCAGTGGTCATCTGATCAAGGCAGATCTCCTCTGCAATACGTCCACCCATCAAAACCGCAATATTGTTCTCCAACTGCTTTTTAGAGTAGGTAAAACGGTCTTCGGTGGGGAGCTGCATGGTGAGACCCAACGCCCTGCCCCTGGGAATGATGGTAACTTTATGTACCGGGTCGGTGTTGGGTAGAACCGCTGCGACAATGGCGTGTCCTGCTTCATGATAAGCGGTTGTTTTCCGCTCTGTATCAGAGATTATAGCAGAGTTACGGGGTTTACCCATCATGATCTTGTCTTTGGCTGCTTCAAGATCATCCATCTCCACCAGTTTTTTATCGTAACGGGCAGCACCCAAGGCAGCTTCGTTAACAAGGTTGGCCAAATCAGCACCGGAGAACCCAGGAGTGCCACGGGCGATAACCTCTACATCCACCTTATCATCAACCGGAACCTTGTTCATATGGACCAGCAGTATCTGGGAGCGACCATTGATATCGGGGTTGGGAACATCAACCTGTCTGTCAAAACGACCAGGACGCAGCAGTGCCGGATCAAGAACATCAGGACGGTTGGTAGCTGCGATCATGATGACACCCTCGGCAGACTCAAAACCATCCATCTCAACCAACAGCTGGTTTAATGTCTGTTCACGCTCATCATGTCCACCCCCAAGACCAGCACCACGGTGGCGACCCACAGCATCAATTTCGTCGATAAAAATAATACAGGGTGCATTTTTACGTCCCTGTTCAAACATATCCCTCACACGGGCAGCACCCACACCAACAAACATCTCAACAAAGTCGGAACCCGACAGGTTGAAAAACGGTACATTGGCTTCACCAGCAATGGCGCGAGCCAAAAGGGTTTTACCGGTACCCGGAGGGCCAACCAGAAGCACACCTTTGGGTAGTTTACCGCCGAGACGTTGAAATTTTTGTGGATTTTTAAGAAAAGCGATTACCTCTTCAAGCTCCTCTTTGGCCTCCTCAATGCCCGCAACATCGACAAATGTCACCTTGTTCTGTTTGTCATCGTTGAGCATCTTGGCTTTAGATTTGCCAAAGGACATCGGCCCACGACCACTGCCACCACCCTGCATCTGGCGCATGAAGAAGATCCAGACACCGATCAAGAGCAACATGGGGAACCAGCTGATAAGCAGGGTCACCAGTAAAGATGCCTCTTCAGGAGGTCGGGCGTTAATGTTAACCTTTTTCTCCCTTAACATCCTTACCAGATCAGGATCTTCCGGTGTATAGGTGGTAAAAGTTCCACCATCGGAAAGTATACCTGTAAGGGTTCTGCCTTGAATGGTAACATCGGTTACCAGACCTTGCTCTAGTTGGTAGTTAAATTCCGAAAAAGGAATTTGTTGACTCTGCCCAACAGGTTGGTTGAAAAGATTAAAAAGCATGATCATCAAAAGACCGATGACCAGCCAAAGCGATAGATTTTTATAGAAGCCGTTCAAAAAACTCTCTCCCGGATACGTATAGCATCCACGATATTTGATAAAAGTATTTCAAGATATGGTATTTAATAACCATCTTCAACCATTTAAGATATTTTTTCCTCTACACTGCACAATTTCACCACAATCAAGAGACCGTTATTTAATTATCTATTGGCGTGGGGATTTACTTTCGGGTGAAAAAAATAGCCTTTTGTCTGCTTTAACTATTTTAACACCTCTAATTCTGATTTCACCTTTTTTTTGTCTGGCTCTGGCGAGATTTATAAACTCCTGCCCAGCTTTGTTGCTTGGTGGATGGTCCAGTTTTGTCGCTAATTTATGGCAACGGCGCAGAGCTAGCACCATTAACTCATCCGGCATTGCAACCAGAGCCTCTAGACTAATAGACAACTCATTTTTAATTTGGTTTAACTCAAGACTCCCCCAATTTTGCTGTAGTGA
>JADFZS010000224.1 GCA_015232405.1 Magnetococcales bacterium
CATGATTTAACTCGATTGTTCATTTGCTTGTGTGTTTTCGTTTGTATTTTAAAACAAATCAAATGGTTATTTATTGTTTGTGTCTCTATGCTCGGACGTAAGATTAAAGGGGTGTAGACCTGTTTAGGCATGATATCTGCAACTGACCACTGGATGTTGCTCCTTTTTTTGGCTTCTACGTGTAAAAGATAAAGGCTAGTATGAAACACTCAAAAAAATGGCATAAGGTACTGCCAGTAACCACGGTAATGGCTGCTATTTTTCTATCTGGATGCGCTGCCCCAAACGTTCAAACGGCTTCTTTTACGAAGCAGGATGAGCTAGCTGGTGAGGATTATGAGCGTATATTTGATGGTCAACCAAAGCTGGAAAAACCTCTGTCCATGTATGATGCCATGGCTCGGGCTATTCGTTACAATTTGAATTATCGTTTAAAACGTATGGAGTCCGCCGTAGCCAGTGGAGAGTCGGATGTAGCGAACCTCGACATGCTGCCAAGGTTGACACTTGCTGCAGGTTATTCAATTCGTAATTCTCAAAGTGCCTCTTATAGCAAAAACCTGACTAGCGGAACCACCTCTTCGGAAGCAACATCATCAAGCGAAAAACAATCATTAACATCAGATCTATCCATGAGCTGGAACTTGCTGGACTTTGGTGTTAGCTATTTTCAAGCTCGCCAAGCAAAAAACCAACAACTGATTCAAGATGAGTTGCGCCGTAAAGCTCTCCATAATCTTCTAAAAGATGTCCGTGTGGCTTTCTGGAAAGCCATGGCCAGTCAAGAGCTGGAAAGGGAGATAAGTGTAATATTGGCAACAGCAGAAAATGCTCTGGATAATGCCAAAAAGGTAAAGAAAAAAGGGCAACAATCACCAGTCAATACTCTACAATATGAGATTGGAATGCTGGAGATTATCCGCCAACTGGAAAAAGCTCGGGTTGAAATGCTGGTGGCTCGTGAAGATTTAGCAGGTATGATCAACCTATCCCCAGGAGCCACGTTAAAGCTTTTGGATGATAGTGGCAATATGGCAAATGTTCTAACGCCAGAGTTTATAAGGGTCCAAGATCTAGAGCGTTTTGCCCTGGCGTCTCGACCAGAGTTAAGGGTAGAGCTATATCAAAGTCGTATCGAGGCTGATGAGGCAAATAAGGCCATTGCTCGTCTTTTTCCTGGGTTGGAGCTAAATGTCGGGGGATATCATGACTCCAACTCCCTGCAAGTTCATCAAAATTGGATTCAATCTGGTGCAAGATTAAGTTGGAATATCATGCGGCTGCTGACAGTATCAGATCGTGGCGAGCTGTTTTCAACACGGGAAAAAACCGTGGAAGCTCGTCGTTTGGCACAACACATGGCTATTTTAACCCAGTCTCGCATTGCCTATCACGAATTTCTCTTGGCCCAGCGTGATCTAAAACTGACAAATCAGGAGGAGGGGGCGCGGGGAGAGCTTAAGAAGTTTATCGGCAACCGTAGTCGCCTTGGTCTGGATAGCCAGTTGCAGTATGTCCGCTCTGCGGCGGAGGCAACCCTTGGTCGTATAAGGCAGTATGAATCTTACACCCGTTATCAAAACGCCATTGGTAACATCTACGCCACCATGGGTATGGATATCGTCCCAGAGAAGATCGAACAACCCAGTACCCAGATGTTAGCACGTTCCCTACGTGGTGAGATGCGTAAATGGCAAGACAATATCCTGGCTAATATGTCTAATCCCGTGGGGACCAAGATGGTCAAGTTTCCCATGAAAACCATGGAAGCGATTATCGATGAGAGACAATCCAAAAATAGAATCAAGAGACATTCCAAAAAAAGAGTCAAGAGATATTCCAAAAACAGAATCCCAGTACCTGTGCCATTAAAAAAAATCAAGGCTGGCATAAGGAAGGCTAAAGTTATTCCCCGGGTCAGTGCTATTCCCCGGGCTAAGGTTGTAACCCCGGTTACCACAAGCAAAAAACGTTTTAATGTTCAGGTTGCTGCCTTTATAAATAATAAAGATCAGTATCTACACATTAATGTTATGAAACAGTTGCGTAAAAGAGGGTACGAGCCAATGTTGAAGCAGACTCGCGCCAAAGATGGCACAGCCTGGCGTTTGATTTGGCTTGGCAGTTATGACACAAGGTCCGAGGCCGAAGCGGTTCGGGACAAGTTTATAAACAAAGAGGGAAAAGACGCTTTTATCTCAACGGTACAGATCAACCCATAAGCTCAGATAGTGCCTCGGTGATTGACTCAAAACGATCAACGATGACCTCTACTAGCTGATTGGTAATGCGCAGCTGAAACTGGCAATCCAAACGCTCCATAAAAGAGCGGTTAAACTTAAAGGCAGTGACCTCTCCATCAGCTATTACACTGGCTGTTCTGGGGCGTCCAAGTAGAAATGAAGCCTCACCAAGAATGGAGCCACCCTCAAAAATAGCGATAATGTTGTCGGGATACTCATCCCGGCGTACCAGAGCTGTACCGCTGACGATGATATAAAGGGAGGAGTCTTGAAGATCACCCTCCTGAATAATCACATCACCATCCTTATATGATGTGTAAAAATTACTATCTTGTAGGAATATGGCTTTTTCTTCAGTGGTGAAATTGCTGAAGAACGGGATATCGTCCATTAATTTTTGAATTGACAGCACAAGTAAATCCTCTTCTTTGTTCAGCCTATGGGGCAGTTATAAACCTAGATTCGGCAGTTGTGCGCACGTACTTGACATAACCTCTTGATTCATCTGCCATAATAGAAAAAAGTCTCATCACCCATTGGGTGACTTCGATTTTTTCTATTACGGCAGCTAAACCAATATGTTGCGCCATTCACATACGTCCAACTGCCGAATCTAGGATAAAAAGTTGGACACCAAGTACATTCAACAAAGTCAAACCCACAAAACTGCCAGTCACTCCGTTTTTATACAAACGACCACGCAGAAAAATACCACTTTTAAGTAAGCTATGGATAGGATTTTTACTAACCCAAACAGGTGATTTACACCAGATAAAGCTCAAAACAGTATTTCTAGGGAAGCGCTTTTTTCAACAAAAGCTATAGTGTAGAGGGGTTGCAAAAAAAATATCAAGCCAAAAGGTTAAACAGGAATAAATGCAGGAGTTGTTGTTAATACATGAGAATCTATGGTCTGGAAATCATATGATTTTAGGCTAATAGTGCCTATAAAGTCAGATTGATTGTGGATGATGAGCAGGGATTTTTTCAAGCTCATCATGTAGTTTTTTTTCTGCTTCCCAAAGGTCAAAATCTTGTTGCATTCTAATCCATAATGTTGGGCCATTACCGCAAAATTTACCAAGACGAATGGCCATCTCAGGGGTGATAGCGTGAGTTTGGGCTAGGATACGGTGGAGAGTCTGGCGTGATACACGCAACTGTCTGGCTGCCTCACTTACCGATAGCTTAAGGGCTGGTAGGACAGTTTCCTTTAGGATTATTCCCGGATGAGTAGGGGGCCGTGAAGGCCGTTCAGTTACAAGAAATTCTTCTTCATTCTCCACGGTCTTGATCCTCAATGATATTGCTCTAAGTTAACCCGTAAAGCATCGCCAGCAGCCCATTCAAAAGTGATACACCAAGGGCCGTTGACATGGATGGTATACCGAACTGGTTTTCACTGAAGTGTGTGGAAATTAAGGCCAGGAACATTAATATCTTCCAGCCTTTCTGCATGATCTAAAACATCAAGACACCTTAAGCATCGACTCTGCTGGTCTTGCCTGACCTTTGAGCTATACCCTTTAATAAATAGCTCTTTTAACCCTTTATGCCGAAAACTCTTGATCATGAGCAATAGTGTAACATGTAGTGTTACACATAAAAAGAATAAATTGACCATGATCCCAAACTAACAGTGATATAAAACAGATTAAACTACTTTATTTTTTGCGACATTATGATAATCAAAACCACCTATGCACAATAAATGAAATATCATTATTTTCTTATTTTATATGGCAATTATTTAGTGAACAGTTGATTAGCTAAAACATTTACGGATTGGAGTCAGCAAGCTGTTGATGTCCAAAGTTTACTGGTTACAAATCGACCATGACAATAATTGAGAACTATATAAAAAGTAAGTCAGTTGAAAAGGGTAATTTAATTAAATGCCAAAATAAAACCAGAAAAGAAGGAAAAAAAACAAAATATGCTACAAAATAAAGGAGTTATTTACTGTTTTCTCTGTTAATAACAATGAGTTTACGAGATTGGTTTTATTGTAAAGCTATGAGGAAAAAGAGGTAAAAATTAGCTAGAAAAAATGGCTGGGCTGGGAGGGTTCGAGCCTCCGCATACCGGAATCAAAAACCTGGTCAATAGGCCACTAATGACCCAGTAATGACCACAAAAACAATGGTGTAAATATCTCATACAGGTCAATAGTGGTCACTGTAAAACATTGATGTTGGCACATGGTTGACTTTTAAGAGGGAGGTGTGTGCCCTAAAGCAGTGGTAATTGCATCTGGGTTGGATTGAAAAACTGCCAAGAGTACTCTTGCTGGTCCCTGTGGATGTCGTCGTCCTTGCTCCCAGTTTTGTAGAGTCTTAACACTCACGCCGATAAGCTGGGAAAATCGGGATTGAGAATAACCTGTTTTCTCTCTTATTGCTTTCACGTCTGGCGCATCAAAAGAGAACTCACGGGAGGGTTTTTTTTCTCCACGCCTAATCTGTCCAGCTTCTTTAATGCTCTGGGTCAATTCATTAAAAAGATCGTTATCCATGGTTGAACTCCTCTTTTATCATTTTTTTGAGTGTCTGAACCTGAGACAGAGTAAGATTTTCCTGTTTGTTCTTGCTATAGGCCATAAGCATAAACAGAGTTTTATCATTCACAGCCCAATAATAGATTACCCGACTACCACCACGCTTCCCTTGCTCTTGAGATCCCCAGCGAACTTTCCGTATCCCGCCACTTCCAGGAATGATACTTCCTAACTCTGGGCGCACGAGTAAGGTCTCTTGCATCAGACGATAATCATCATCCACCATCAATTCTCGAATCTGGCGTGTAAAAACAGTGGTTTCAATAAATTTCATAATGAATTATACGCCAATGGCGTATTAGATGTCTAGATAATATTGTTTGAGTAGTTGTTGATTTGCAGTTTGCAAAACCTATATGGTAGGCGGGCATTGATGGTCAATAGGTGTGAAAATTAAGAATTGCTAATGGTGTGCTCGCTGCAATTTGAACACACGGTCTACAGATTATGAATCCAGCTTGGTAGATGGTCATTGACGGTTAATAGGTATAAAACAAAGTGGTTGGAAAAATCATGATGGTCATTGTAGGACATTATTGGTCTATAATGTGGACGCATTATGGACGATTAAGTAGTAAGCCTAATTAGGATAGTGTACCTTTAATTGCGATTAAAACAATAAAAAATAACGTGATTATAACGACAAAGGCAAACCTGATAGTTTGTACTGGCTTTTGCTCTATTTGAAATATTTTTGACATAAGCAGCACGCATTTTGGGAAAAGCCCTAAAATTCTGATAGTCCAACCTCCAATAAAATATATCCAGTACCATATAGAAGTAGATAACGTGGTAGATAAAGAAACTAGAATGAATATATTCTTACTGCTTTTCCTATAATCGAATGAGAAAAATCTATCTAGCTGGTCTAGCCAAATACTAAAAGTGCGAGAAATGTCAATTTCTGGCATTCTACCTCTCATTATTTCATCAAATATTCCTTCTAAGAGAAAGATCGCCATAAAATAACAAGCAAAAAAAATTGTTAGTGATAGAATAAAATCAAGAGCCAGTAACAAAAAAAATTTTATAGTATTAGTAGAAGAAATAATCCAGTCAAGAAAAAGTCTTGTTTGAAGAAGTGAAATATAATCAGGTAAAAGATTTATTGTAACTATAAAAACAACAATTAGAATTGGTGCAAATGTGAAACCGTTTTGAAACAGAACACTTTCAACACCAGTTGCCCCAGAAAGATGAAATAAAATTGAAAAAAATAAAAAACTAATTATTGTAGCTATCAAAGAGCGGCTTAAACATTTTTTTGAGAGATGTTTCTCTCCAAAAATGGAATCAAACAAGACAGTAAAATTTCCGTCCCATCTGTTAATATTAGTTGGTAATTCCCAATTTAAAAGCGAGCTTGAAATTTCTTTTTTTGTTTTATTGTTAATAATGTTTTCACAGTACACAAATATTGCTAAAATAGTACCGACAACTGCAGCCCACGTTGTTATTAAATCTTTTATTTCCATTTCAAATATTACTTCATTTCAATAGCTTATAAGTTCTGGGGCCTGAGAAATAATTTAAAGGAATAACCTTCTTAACTCAAAATCAACATTGAAATTAGGATCTGTAAATCTCTGTAGGATTAATAGGGCTAAATCTCTACCTGAAATGGCCTTTGCTGTTTTGCCTTCCATGATTTGTTCTTTTAATTTGGCTGGAACATCTTTAGAAAGTGAGTTTGCAACGAGCAGTGGATTTGAATAGGTGTTTGCGTTGGCTTGGTAGTCTCGCATTGCTCTTATGTCATCTATGGATCCGGTCCAGTTTCCGGCTTTTGCGTCTATGATGATTTCTGTTAGTTGTCCAGAAGGTGATGTCTACTGTTTGCTGGAGATCCA
>JADFZS010000225.1 GCA_015232405.1 Magnetococcales bacterium
TGATGAGACTTTGATCTGTTATGCCAGATGAATCAATAGGTTGCGTCAGGTGCGTGCCGACAACTGCTGTTTCTAGGATAATAGCACCAGCTATGTTTAATTAATAGGTAATAGATTTTCACCAAAGCCGTTTTGAGATCTGGTTATCTTCCTGGGCCACACTCTTTATTCTTCATCTGGCAACCCTGCTTATCTCCTAGATTACAGGCACTCTTTAGATCAACACACATGTTAGCCCTCTGGCGAAGATCTTGATAGGCAAATGCTCTGGCAAAATAGTATTCGGCCTCGTCACCAGTTAGAGATATCGCTTTATCATAATCTGCCAAGGAGTCCCCAAACTTACCGGAAGCAGCATAGGCATTTGCTCGGGCAAAATGGTAACTGGCAATATTGGGACGTTTTTTAATAGCTATGTTAAAATCATCAATTGCCCCTTTGTATTTACCCATTTTTGCCAACACCCGACCTCTGGCAAAAAAGATTTCAAACAATTTTTTATCAAGACTCAACGCTAAGTTAAAATCTTTTTCCGCCTCTTCATAACGCCCCATATCACTTCTGGTCAAACCCCGCTCATAATATCCCTTGGCGATTTTTGGCGAGAGCTTAATGGCTCTGTTTAAATCTTTTAGGGAACGGGTATACTCATTGACATTGCGATAGGCACTCCCCCTAAACACAAACACTCTAGCGGAGTTTTTGACTATTCCCAAAACCCGGTTGAAATCTTGAATTGCCCGGTTATAGTTATTCAGTTCAAGATAGGCCTGACCACGACCTATCAAAGAGTCTACATCCATAAAATCTTCAATTAAAGCCTCATCAAATGAGGCAACTGCCATTCTGAAACGCCCATTTGCAAGCTCTTTCATACCACGGGAGTAGTATCCACGAATCATCAAAACCGAAGGCGCAGGAGAACTGCTCTTTTTATACTCTTTTTTCGTTGTCGCTCGCTCTATTTTAGCCTGTTTTTTGGCGACAACCTTTTTAGCTGGCTTTTTGGCAACAGCCTTTTTAGCTGGCTTTTTGGCAACAGCCTTTTTAACTGGCTTTTTGGCAACAACCTTTTTAGCTGGCTTTTTGGCAGCTTTCTTTTCCACCCTTTTTACCTTACTGGTACTCAAAGGAATAGCCTTGACTGGTTTTTTGACTTTGGGTTTTGGTTTGCTTGTGGTTGCTGGCTGATTTGTTATTAAAGTCGTCGCTGCAACACTTTTTTTGCCTCTGTTGCTCTTTGTAGGCCAGCTAATCACCCGGCGGCTGAACTTCAACACCAAATCCTTGGCTATATTTTCATCTACCTTATTTGCAGAGCCACCATCAGCAGTTCCACCCTTGGTAACAGCTTCGGCTTTATAGATAAATCGCTCATTAAGCTTGCTTACCTTTGTTTTCATTCCAGCTGCTAGATGGAGCGGTTTTGGTGAATTTTCAACTTTTTCAGCAGTTTTTAAACCACCCTTTACTGATAATACAGGCGACTTTGCGGCTACTGCTGGTTTTTTGATTTTTAGTTTTGGCTCAGGGGTAGCAACTGGAACCATGGGAAGCAGCAATTTTGCCATTTTCTTTTTAGCAATAGAGCCACTTTTTGCCACATCTGCTTTAGAAACAGCGAGCTTTTTCTGTGCTACCGCAACAACTTTTTTGCTAGCTTTTTTCTCCTTGGTCAACACCATTGCCTGGCTGCTCTTAGCAACGATACCAAGTGTTGGATCTACCACCACTGGAGGAGCCTTTTTTACAAACGGTTTTCTGCTTTTCAACCTAGTAGTAACTTTTGCTTTGGCCTGACCCATTGCAGGTGTTTTAGGCTGCTCTATTGGGAAACTCTTGGTTTGCACCCTTGGGTAACTCTTGGCCTGAACCATTGGCGGAGTTTTGCTTTGAACCATTGGTGGGGCTTTTACATAACTCTTGGCTGTCACAGCTGTTCGGGGCGGGACGACAAGCTGAGTTTGCCTTTGCAGATTTGCACCACTTTTTGCCATTACACCAGGGGTAGCTCCAACTACAGGCTGCCTTTTTATATCTGGCTTGGCAACAAACTTGGGCTGTGGTTGTGGCGGCACCTTTCTAACTGACCATGCGGAAATTTCTGGGAATGGTGGTTTTACCGTTTCCCTAGCCTTTACAGGTGGTTTTGGCGCAACCTTTACAGGGACAACAGGGCTTGGTTTAGCAAGTGCATTTGCCTTGGGCAAGGCTTGCTTTACAGGTTTTTCAACAACACCAGCCATGGGTCTTTTTGCTTGTATGTATTTAGGAGCAGGTCGAGTGTTTGTTTTTGGTAGTTTTGACGATCTTTCAGGTTTAGGTTTATCTTTATTGTACAAAATGAAAGTATCGTTTAAAAACTGCCCTGCCTGTCTACGACCATCTGGCCAGGTTTTAATACCATATCCGGTCTGATGCCCGTTAACCCACTCACCGACATATTTTTTCCGTGAAGCCCAGACAAAAGTACCCTTACCATGGCGAACACCATGCTTATACTCCCCGACATAAAGTGAACCATCGGCAAACAGATAGCTCCCTGCTCCGTGACGGGTTCCGTTATAAAACTCACCATCATAACGAGCACCAGAGGGCCAGAGGAAAGTGCCAAAGCCGTTAATGCAATTTCCCCTAATACACTCTGCCTCAGCCTTAGATGAAAAACTCAGCACAAAGCCCGAGACCATGATAGTGATAAGTAGCCGTGATACAAACCCCAACGGCCTATGTTTGCTTATCAGTGCCATAAATCAATTTTCCATCAAAATAATGGGAACCGCTTCTGAAGGTGGTTGCGATAAGGATGCCCCTGTTGGCGATTAAATCAGCAATCAAGCCGATTGAGTGGGTGCTTGATGCAGTCTCCTGCATCATCGACAAGGTGCTTAAACCGGTTATTGATGCGATTCTTAAAGCAACCGGGCTAGATTATCTGGTTAAAAAACTTGAAAACGCCCTGATGGAAAAATTGGGCATCAATGATGTGATCGAAAAGATCGAAGCCCATTTTCATCTCGACGACATTCTCCACAACACCGGGGTACTGGATCCCGATACCTCGGGCAGTGCGTCCGTCACCATGTCCAACGGATGGACGAATCTGTCCAGCTCGCTGGGGCAGTATTATACCCAGAAAAACGACACCGCCCGAGTGGCCATCGGTGGTCTGTATACAGCCATCACCGGCTCGCCTCTCGACCCCAACAAACCGGCTGTGATACCCCACTGGCCCAAGCCCCCCAAACTCAAACATCCAGATGAGCAGGAAGGGCAAACCAACAGGGGACGTTTACTGCTGGCGGCTCCCAGCGCCCATCCCCGGCGGCGCAAGCCCTTTGATGCCCTGGATAAAATACTCACCGTTACCCAAAAACCACATCTGCTCAAAGCACACCGCACCCCGCCACCGCTGCGGCTGGGCAATCCGTTCACCCTCCATGCCGAACGCTGGCAGCATGTCGATACCCTGGATGAAACCATCGACAAGGCGTGTGATCGTCTTAACGGTTTGACCGATAAGGTCCATCTGGTATCGGAAAATCTAAAGCAACTGGATGCCTCCCTGAGCATTCCGACCACGTTTCATGCTCAGATTGTCGATTTGAAGATCTTTTTGACCGGTGGGCGGGATTTTCTGCTCTTTTTGGGCAACATTGAGATTTTTCAAGATGTACTGCCACCGGTGGCCGGGGTGATTCAAACCCAAGTGACCGCCTGTGAGGATGTGGACCGTGATGCCCCATTGCTGCAAAAAGCGGTCGATGCCATCGAAACCTCGATTGGACCCGCTTTGACCCACATACCCACCACTCTGACCATCAGCCAGTCGTGTACCAAAATGCAGGGGTGGAAACAGGGGGCGCTCACCCTGGCCAAGACCATTGATATCGGCCATGAAATGGCCACCGAGGCCAGCCATACCGAAGAGCTGAACGGTTACAGCAACACGGTTAACGATCGCTTTAAGGCGGTCAGTGATATCGCCAGAGATATTTACACCACCGCCGACGGCATTTCCAACAGCCTTGATGCGCTCAATGAGGCACTTGTGCTGTACGCCAACACCCTGACCCCAATCTCGGAGCATGATCAATTGATCTCCGACGAAGCCCTGCCGACAGCGGATAAGGCGGCGCGGATTCTCAGCACCATCGACTCCATTTTCGACCCTCTGGCCGAGCTGTTGATACGCACCCAGTGCGTCGATGGCAACACCCCAATCAAAGTCGGCGCCAACTTCGCCATGGACACCATCAAAAATGTTGCCGAGAGCGGCAAGGATAGCTGGCTCAATCGGGTTATTCAGCTATTACAGGCCCTGGCCGACAAGGGGTTGCCCCTGGGACAGCTCCATGAGGACATGAACAAGGCCAGCGAAACATTGAGTACCAATGTCGTCGCCGATATCACCTCTGCCGCATCGGATCTGGCCACGCAGATGGACAAGCTCAACGCGCTGCTCAAGGAGAGCATGACCTTTACCTTTAAAGACGCCAAGGACAAAGAACACACGGTTGAAAACCAGTTCATTCAGGGTGATATGACCAACCCCCGTGCCCTGGCCAAGGCAATCGGTGGTGCATAACCGTTTGAGAAATACAGAAATAACGATCAACAAACAATCACTTAACCTTTAAGGAGAGAGAACCCAATGAGTCAGGAACAAGTGTGGGAAGTCATCCAACCCTATCAGGCCCCTTTGACCGCCGGTGAGGGGGATGACGACGGCAAAATGGATGACGAGGAGATCAAAAAGGCGGTTGAATCATGGACAAATGCGACCCTGGTTTTTTCCGCCCTGGATGGCATCGCCCATCTGCTCTTTCTGTTTTTGAAGGACAACAAGCCGGTTAAGGCAACCGCAAGCGCGTTCCACAAGGCGCTTCAAGAGACCAATCAAGAGTTTATCGATGGTATCGCAAAAATCAAAGAGGGGGAATATCCTCCGATTGTCATCGATCCACAGCCAATTCCCGACTGGGGCGATGACGAAACGGCTGATGAACTGCTGGAAAAACTGAAGGCCGGCTGGGAGATTCTGCGTCCCGCTTTGCAGCTTATGCTCAAAAAGATGCAGGCCGCCAAGTTGGATCCCATGTGGACCACGATGATCAACGGCCTGGTCAACAGTGGTGATGAGATGATCCAAGCGGTTATCGATGCTCTTAAATAGAGACAATAGATTGTTTGACAACTCAACGCGCTGCTTGTCGGCGCGTTGGGTTTTTCACTGTGGAGACCACGACTTTGACCACTTATCCACCCTGGACGCCCATCAAACCTTATCCCAAGAATGTGGGACTTCCCATCACTTCTGATACATCGGCCCTGTTGGCCGTTGGAGAGGATGAAAGGCAGAAGGAAGCGCAAAAGTGGGTCGAGTGGACTAATATATTTTTAGCAATAAGCAGTCTTGTCATGCCATTCTATTATGGAATCATAGAGGATAAGCCAAAAATTGAAGAACCATGGAAAACCCGTATCTTAGCCACATTGTACACTTTTAATGAAGCGCTCATTGGCGTCAATGATGCGTTTAACGGTGCCATTGACGATATCAACGCTGGTTACAAACCCGGCACCCAGATCAAACCGGCCCCCATTCCCGATTGGCCGGAAGAAGGGGGTCAAACCCAAACGTTAACCTGGTTTCGATCGGTTTGGAGCATCGCCCGGCCCATTCTTCAAAGCGCTTTGGGGTACTGGCAATCACATTCGGACGATGCACCGCAAAAGGTGATCGTCGCCCTGGAAGGACTGCTCAACGTCAGTGACATTTTGATTGATGAACTGGCAGAGGCTTTTTGACCGGAACAGATCATGACAACCCGATAGAACACGCCCTGTTTTATTGCACATCCCCTCCCCCCACGAATAATTGACTCAACCCGTCCTGGCTGTTATATCTGCTTATGCAAATATAAAAAGATCAGTCACCTGACGGGTATCAACTTAATGACAAACTTGAATAAACCGACGGCAACCGAGCCGATGGGTTTGCGCCTCTATCTGGTGATCACCTTTGCCTACTGGGTGTTCACCCTCACCGATGGGGCGATTCGCATGTTGGTGGTGCTTCATTTTCACAATTTGGGGTTTGGTGCCCTCCAAATTGCCTTCATGTTTCTGCTCTACGAGGTCTTCGGGGTGATCACCAACGGCCTGGGCGGCTGGATTGCCTCCAACTTTGGCCTCAACCGCACCATGGTTGGCGGCGGTTTTTTGCAGGTTTTCGCCCTGCTGATGCTGGCGGTCGATGCCTCGTGGTTGACGGTGGGCTACGTGATGACCGCAATGGCGTTTTCCGGTATTGCCAAGGATCTCAACAAGATGAGCGCCAAATCCGGCGTTAAATTGGTGGTGCCCAAGGGTGGTGATGCCGATGCGCGGCTGTTCAAGTGGGTCGCGGTTTTGACTGGTTCCAAAAACACCCTCAAGGGCGCCGGATTTTTCCTCGGTGGCTTTTTGCTCTATTCAACCGGCTTTCAACTGGCGATGGTGTCGATGGCGGCGGTACTGTTCGTGGTCTATGTCATCACCTGGTGGCTGCTGCCCGGTGACATGGGGACGATGAAGGTCAAAGCCAAATTCAGCCAGATTCTCTCCAAAAACCGGGCGATCAATTATCTCTCCGCCGCCCGGTTTTT
>JADFZS010000226.1 GCA_015232405.1 Magnetococcales bacterium
AACTTAAACTTGGAATTCCCAAAGGCAGCCTGGAAAAGGCCACAGTCGAACTTTTTGCACAAGCGGGATGGGATATCAGGATACACTCCCGCAACTATTTTCCCAGCGTCAATGACAACGAACTTACCCTCTCCCTGGTCCGCCCCCAGGAGATGGCAGTCTACATTGCTGACGGCACCCTGGATCTGGGGCTGACCGGCTGGGATTGGATTGTCGAGCGGGATTGTCAGGATAAGGTGGTTGAAGTTGCCACCCTGGAATATTCCAAGGCTTCCAACGCCCCTTGTCGTTGGGTGTTGGTCACCAGACAGGACTCTCCCATAAAGACCATCAAGGATCTGCAGGGCAAGCGGATTGCCACCGAGTTGGAGGGTTTTACCCGTCGCTTTTTGAAAGAGCAGGGGGTGGATGCCGAGGTGATATTCTCTTGGGGTGCCACCGAAGCCAAGGTTGTTGAGGGGTTGGTGGATGCTGTGGTGGAAATTACCGAAACCGGTTCCACAATCAAGGCCCACGGTCTGCGCATTGTCGCCGACCTGCTGGAGACCAGAACCAAACTGATTGCCAATCCCAAGGTGATGGAAGATCCTTGGAAAAAAAATAAGATCGAGCAAATCTCCATGTTGCTCAACGCCGCCCTTGATGCCCGCCACAAGGTCATGCTCAAGATGAATATACCCACCGAAGGTTCCAAGGCGATCATTGATCTATTGCCAAGTTTGCAGGCTCCGACCATAAATCATCTTACCGATCCTAATTGGCAAGCTGTTGAAACTGTTGTAAATCGTAGCCAGGTGCGTGACCTTATTCCCCGGTTAAAACAGGCCGGGGCCGTAGGTATCCTGGAATTTGATCTTGTAAAGGTGTTATAAAGAGGTTTGGCCTAATTTGTTGAGTTTGATTTAGGAGTGTTTTATGGACGTTGCCGATATGTTGTCAAAGGGTGTGGAACTGATGTTCCTGGGTATGGGAACCGTGTTCGTTTTTTTGGCTGTTTTGGTCTTTTCTGTTACCAAGATGTCGCAGTTTGTCCAAAAATATGAGGCCAGCCTGCCCCAGCCTGAGATAAAACCAAAACCAACCCTGCCTGCCGGGGGAACGAACAGCGATCATATTGCCGCCATTACCGCAGCAATTCATCAATACCGCTCCCGAAACAAATAATAGCGGCACAATTTAACTTAGAATATCCATCAACCAATTTTTACCCGTCCAAAGGAAACAGTATATCCCATGAAAAAGCCCCTTGGAATTACGGAACTCGTCCTGCGTGATGCCCATCAGTCTCTATTTGCCACCCGTATGCGTATTGAAGATATGCTACCGATTGCCGAAAAGCTGGATAAAGTCGGCTATTGGTCCCTGGAGACATGGGGTGGAGCCACCTTTGATGCCTGTATACGATTTTTGGGTGAAGACCCTTGGGAGAGATTACGCCGCCTCAAGGCCGCCATGCCCAACACCCCGATGCAAATGTTGTTTCGGGGCCAAAATATTCTTGGCTATCGCCACTATGCTGATGACGTAGTTGAAAAATTTGTCGAGCGTGCCGCCGTCAACGGTATGGATGTGTTCCGTATTTTTGATGCCATGAACGATACCCGCAACCTGGAGACCGCCATCAAGGCCACCATCAAGGTTGGCAAGCATGCCCAGGGCACTCTCTCCTACACCATCAGCCCAGTCCACAATATTCAATATTGGTTGGACATGGCCAAAAAGTTGGAGGATCTCGGTTCCCACTCCATCTGCATCAAGGATATGGCCGGTCTGCTCAAGCCATATGTGGCTGAAGAGTTGGTCTCCCGTCTTAAAGAGACGGTTTCGGTTCCTCTGGCCATGCAGTGTCACGCCACCACCGGCATGAGTACCGCAACAATAGTCAAAGCGGTGGAGTCCGGGCTGGATATTGTTGATTCCGCCATCTCCTCCATGAGTAAAACCACCGGCCACTCCGCAACCGAGAGTGTGGTTGCCATCATGGAAGATAGGGATGTCGCCACCGGGTTGGATTTGACCCTGCTGGCCGAAATTGCCGCCTATTTCCGTGAAGTCAGGAAAAAATATGCCAAATTTGAGGGCAGCCTCAAGGGTGTTGATTCCCGTATTTTGCTGGCTCAGGTTCCCGGCGGTATGCTCAGCAACATGGAAAACCAGCTCAAGCAGCAGGGTGCCATGGATAAGATGGATGCCGTGCTACAGGAGATTCCCAAGGTACGTGAGGATTTGGGCAACATTGCCCTAGTTACCCCAACTTCGCAGATCGTCGGCACCCAGGCGGTGTTTAACGTAATGATGGGTGAGCGTTATAAAACCATCACCAAGGAGACCCGTGGTATTTTGCGCGGTGAATATGGTTCCACCCCGGCCCCGATGAACAAGGAGTTGCAGGCCAGGGTTTTGGATCCGGGCGAAGAGCCTCTCACCTGCCGCCCGGCGGATAAGCTCTCTCCCGAGGTGGAAAAGCTTAATGGCGAGTTGGCCAAAATTTGCGAAGAGAAAAAAATTCGCAAGGCCGATGCCTTTATTGATGATGTCCTGACCTATGCCCTGTTTCCGCAGGTCGGTCTTAAATTTTTGGAAAATCGTGACAACCCGGATGCCTTCGAGCCTGCTCCCACCGCTGAAGATGCCGCTCCGGCCAAGGCCGCTCCTGCCGCCGCCCCAGCCAAGGCTGCCGCCCCTGGCGGTATCGAAACCTATCGGGTGGTGGTCAACGGTGCCGCCTATGATGTCGAGGTTGGCCCAGGTGGTGCTGTTACCCAGGCTACTGCTGCTGCTCCGGCTGCCGCACCTGCTGCTGCCGCACCTGCCGCCAGTGGTGGCGAGCCGGTTCCAGCACCTCTGGCCGGTAACATCGTCCGCATTGAGGTTGGTGTCGGTGACCAGGTAAGCGAAGGTGATGTCATCGTTATTGTCGAGGCCATGAAGATGGAGACAGAGGTTAGGGCTCCAAGAGGTGGCTCCGTTACCGCTATTGCCGTCAAACAGGGCGATACAGTGGGTGTTGGCGATACCCTGCTTACTCTAGCTTGAGTCTATACTAAATCATGGAAAATCTACTCACACTCTGGCAAACCACCGGCCTCGCCAACTTGACCTGGGGACAGACGTTGATGATTGGCGTTGGTGGATTGCTGCTCTATCTGGCAATCGTCAAGGAGTTTGAGCCGCTGCTGTTGGTTCCCATCGGATTTGGTGCCATCCTCACCAACATTCCGGTAGCTGGCATCGCCGAAGAGGGCGGAATGCTCTATATGGTCTATGAGGTGGGAATCCATAGTGGAGTCTTTCCCCTGCTTATTTTTCTCGGGGTGGGGGCTTTGACCGATTTTGGCCCGTTGATAGCCAATCCCAAAACCATCTTTTTGGGGGCGGCGGCCCAGTTTGGTATCTTTTTAACCTTGATCGGCGCGTTGGCCATGAACTGGCTGCCTGGGTTTGAATTTTCCCTGGCCGATGCGGCCGCCATCGGTATTATCGGTGGTGCCGACGGGCCAACGGCTATTTTTCTCTCCTCACGGCTGGCCCCTGACCTTATGGGTGCCATCGCCGTCGCTGCCTATTCATACATGGCAATGGTGCCGCTGATTCAGCCACCGATCATGATGGCTTTGACCACCGAGGAGGAGCGCAAGATAGTAATGACCCAGCTCAGGCCGGTATCCAAAATGGAAAAGGTTATCTTTCCCTTGACCGTTTTGTTTCTCTGTCTGCTCTTTTTGCCCACGGCGGCACCTTTGATCGGTATGCTCACCTTTGGCAACCTTTTAAAAGAGTCCGGCGTGGTCGAAAGGCTCTCCAAGACCGCCCAAAATGAGTTGATCAACATTGTCACCATCTTTTTGGGCCTTGCCGTCGGCACCAAACTGTCGGCAGACAAGTTTTTGACCCTTAATACCTTCGGCATCCTGGTACTGGGTATGATCGCCTTTGCCGTCGGCACTGCAACCGGTGTGTTGATGGGCAAGTTGATGCACCGCATGAGCAACGGCAAGGTCAATCCGTTAATCGGGGCCGCCGGGGTCTCCGCCGTACCAATGTCGGCCCGCGTGGTCAACAAGGTGGGTTTGGAGGCCAACAATCAAAACTTTCTGCTTATGCATGCCATGGGTCCAAATGTGGCAGGTGTCATAGGCTCAGCAGTAGCAGCCGGTGTCTTGCTGGCAATAGCCGGAGGCGGCTAAAAAAAAACTATCGCAGTGGTCTGGGGACCGTGACGGTCCCCAGCGGGGTTTGGGGCAGAGCCCCAAGGCTTTCTGCCTTACCAGCAGACGCTTCTTACATAATTCTTTTATGGCAAAATAAAAGTTTGTATGTTTAAGCTGGAATTGCTGAGGACGAGGCGATATACTGTTGACAATGGCAGATTTGTCCCTTGTTGACACAAAAAAAAGGAGAGATTATGGAGATTAAGCTGGAAGGTCGGCAGGTAGATCTTGGCAACGAGCTACAAGATCGTATCAAGAAACGCCTGGGTAACCTAGACCGACGATTCGGCCCCATCACCCACGCAAGATTTACCGTGGAGAGGCGACCGCATAAAAATGAGCAAAGAGCCGAAGCAAAAGCTGTGGTCAGCATCGCCGGCAGCACCATCACCACTGCCAAAGAGTCACTAACCGTCGTCGCGGCAGTCAACGACACTCTCGACACCCTGACCGAAAAACTCAAAGGTCACGTAGAAAAGAGCAAAAAAGATCACCGCTGACAAGCTTGGACTACATATCAAACCACAAAAAACCGCCCTCTGGGCGGTTTTTTGTGGTTATGCGCTTGATAGGCACCATCAAAAATGATTTTGGAATAAAATTTATTACAGTACAAAATGCTTAAACTATAATGACTTTGAATTTATGCTGATAATGGCTGCTTATCCTTGGATATGAATGTTCATAATTGTTGACGGGATGGAGATTTTGAAATCTATTACTATTTATAATCGCCCGTTAGTGTGGTTTTCGACATGCTCTTAAACAAAGATTATATCCTTGAAAATTGTTAAGTTTCAACTATAATCAGGTGTTTGATTAAAACTTTCTATTGGTAAAATTTTATGAAACCCTGTTTAAAATTAATTGGAATTCTGTTTGTTGTTTTTGGTTTGGCAGGATGCGCTCAGGGGGTTTTGACAAGATATAGTGTTGTTCCAGTTAAAAATGATAGTGCAAACAGATATAATACAATCAAAGGTGGAAGGCTGATCTCTGTCCTTACCCAGCAAAGTGTGGTCTCTGTTTGTATAGAGCAAAGTCAAATTAACGAAAACCTATCATTTGTCACATATATTGCTGTAAAAAATAAATCACAGGCTCCTATCATAATCAAACCAGAATATATTTGGTTTGAAGCCGTCAATGATGATAGCAACACAAAGGTTGGAATGATCCCATACAGTGGTGATGAGCTTGTTGGTGTTGTCAATAATAACTATAATAAGGCAGCTACGGTTACAGCTGTTTTAGGGGCTCTAAATGCAGCCGCAGCCGCCATCAACTCTTCCGTGAGCCACCGTAGTGCCTCTGTATCAGGGACTGCAAGTGTGCCAAATGGCGGCAGTGCAAACGTTTATGGTTATTATTCAGAGACAGTTTACAATCCGGCAGCGGGTAGATTTGCTGCAGCATTGGAGAGACACAAAACAGATCAAAAGTTGACCGCAATTGAGGCGGAAAGAGCAAGAGTTCTCAATGCTATTTCTGCTGAAGCCTTCAGAACCACTAGCATTGAACCCGATGGTACATACATCGGAATGATACAGATGAGACCTCATAAACTTGATATAAAGCTGCAAAGTATTAAAATTACGGTAAAATTAGATGGTGAGGAATATCCGTTTACATTTGCAGTTTTTGATAACCATACCTAAATTGGAACTCCAATGAAAATTTTGTCAAAATTATTTTTAATTTTTGCTTTGATCATTTTGTCTGGTTGCTCCATGACACTACCTGTTCAAGGGGTGTCTGATAAATCCAACGAAGTTTTTACTGGAACCGCAACTGGATACATGTCTGGAAAAGGTGATCTGAAAATCAACACCAATACGGGTTTGCGTTGTGTTGGTGAATTTAAATACATTGATGGGTTTGAAAAGGGCGTTGGTGGTTTTTCTTGCAGTGATGGCAGGCAGGGCGATTTTACATTCACATCAACAGGTGTGGCAGGTAAAGGGTATGCCCTGTTAAACGATGGCAACAAGGCGCAGTTTTTGTTTGGTCAGGTTCCAAATTATTCAGAAGTTGAGTGGGATCATGTTCAGCGGGTACACGAAACTCTATCTGCCCAAATGAAGGATTCCATTTTTTATTGTGATGAATATCCAAAAACTCCAAAATGCTCGAAGTGACCAGTTTGGGGTTTGTATCCAACAGCACAATGCACAAAATATTGCTACAATTGCGAGCCCCTTCCATAATGGCAATGGCGGTGTTTTGATGCCAGCTGCAAGTCGGTGTTGTAAAAGTCCCTTTTAACTGGTCCGCCCCCTCTCAACGCTCCTGATACCAGCCCATCTCCCGATAATATAAAACTGCTCCGGTGTGGAAGGGGATTGTGAAGGAGCTTAGCATTTTGCGGGGGGATAGGCGGTAGAAG
>JADFZS010000227.1 GCA_015232405.1 Magnetococcales bacterium
CTAGCTATTGAGCGTAGTCTGGCAGCATCTGTATTGGGTATTGAAGAGGCTACAACCAGCACCAACGGGGACAGTACTGGTGATACAGGAGGAACCGGAGGTACCGGTGATACGGGTAGTGCCGGGGGATCAGATGATGGTGAAACAACTTCAACCAGTACCAGTCCGGTAGGTGGCAACGAAATCCATATCAGCACCGAGACCCAACATGTGCAAAATTACCAAACAATAGCAGCCTTAAAAGATGGCCGTTATGTGGTTACCTGGCAGTCATGGGGACAAGATGGATCCGTAGGGGGAATTTACGGGCAAATTTTGGATGCCCAAGGCAATGCGGTTGGTTCCGAGTTTCAGGTCAACAGTGAAGGAGCGGGTCAACAGAATATTCCAACCGTGACCGCCCTTGATGATGGTGGTTTCCAGATCGTATGGAGTGATTATGGGCAGGCTCCACCGGCCAACGCTGCCAATGCAGCCCATGTGTATGGCCAGCGGTATGACAATACGGGCAGTGCGGTTGGAACAAACTTTCAGATCAATACCTACTCCGACGATAACCTAAACTATTATCAATCCATCGCCACCCTCAATGATGGCAAAGTCGCAGTAGTCTGGAACTCTGATGATCAAGACGGTGATGAAGGTGGTATCTATGGGCAACTCTACGATGCAGATGGAACTGCTCTGGGCACCGAGTTCCAAGTATCCACCACAACCGCCAAGGATCAAACAAAGCCTGATCTTGCTCCATTATCTGATGGTGGTTTTTTGGTCTCTTGGCAGACCGAGAATGATAGTGGAACAGCAACCAACATATATGGGAAGAAATTTGACTCAACCGGAGCAGAAGTCGCATCACCGGAAGCAGTTACACAAGGAACTACCTCCTCTGCCACCCAGGTTTTGCAAGAGTCAAATTTGTTGAGCACTATCGCACCCAATGGGACGAATGTTTCGGCAGGGCGTGGGGTTTGGCTGGATCTTGCTCCTGGTGGGCAATCACCAAATTATACAGTCATTGATCTAGCTGCAGGTCAAGATGTACTTAGCGGTCCCCACAGGGCGGTCCAACAGGCTGATGGATCATGGGAGTTCTATAACGACAGCACCTTGGTTCTAAAATCGGACATCGGGGAAGTGGTTATCAATGAACCAAATGTTGCGGTCAAGCATCCTGGCAAAGATCTTTTTTCCTGGATTCCAAAAGGAACAACAAATCTGCAATTGGAGTTCAAGACGTACGGCAACAGGGAGATGGGAGATGATGATATCAACATCTTTACACGTGATGGGAAACATATTGCTGGTTCTGATATATCCAATGCGACATGGTCACAACTCGGATTCAATACCGAGGCTGATTTAAACAACAACCTACTTACAGAAGCCAATGGATTCAACTCAACAGCAACATATGATGGTTCTGCGTTGAATAGCGGCGGCACCGAATATAGCGTTCCGCCTACGAATGAAACCACGGTTGCTGGAATGAAAATCAAATATTCGATGGATGATGATCTGGGTGATCCAGCAAACCCTGCCAACAACGCTTCGCTCAACAATACAATCCTCGAAAGGGGAGCCGGAAATATCAACATCAATAACGGCTATGAAACGGTTACCATAGATACAGTTACCGAGGACCTGCTGGTATTTGTCAATGGGGCAACATATGAAGGTGGAGAAGTTTTGATCCACATGTCTGGTGACAACATTTATCAACAGGGGCAGGAATATGCCTACGAGAGGTTTGATCTGACAGCCACATGGGACAGCATGCCGACAGCAGCAGATGCCGTAAATGCGGTAGCAGGCGGTAGCGGCACGACAGCCGGTTCGGAATTTCAAATCAACACCACAACCACAAACGATCAAACCTCTCCATCGGTTGCCGGGTTGGCGGATGGCGGCTTTGTTACGGCTTGGGGGGCCGATGATCAAGATGGGGATGGTAGTGGTATCTATTCCCAGCGTTACGACTCTGCTGGTAATAAAATTGGTGCCGAGCAAAAGGTTAACACGACCACTAGTGGTAACCAAACCGATCCTGCCGTCACTGCCTTGAGTGACGATGGGTATGTTGTGGTCTGGACATCGGATGGTGACCAGGATGGCTCAGGAAGCGGAGTCTACGGTCAACAGTTTGATTCAGATGGAAATACGGTTGGAACCGAGTTTCTGGTTAACTCATACACCACCGATGATCAAAAGTTGCCTGATGTGGTTGGGAGCGCAGATGGTAAATTCTTTGCCACCTGGACATCCCAGGAGCAAGACGGCGATGACGGTGGTGTTTACGGCAGGATCTTTGATATCGGTACTACCAGCACAGGAGAGACCAGTGGCAGCGGGGACACTGGTTCAGGAGACGCGGGGAGTGGTGATGACACCGGAGGCACTGGCAATACCACTGAAGAACCGGCCCCGGCCACCCGCTCCGTGCAGGACATCACTTTTTCTACCTTTGAGGATTCCCAAGAAGCAATCCGTATCGCCGACCGGGCAATCGAACAACTCTCCACCATGGCATCAAGTATCGGAGCCGTTATGAACCGCTTTGAAACCGTTGTCCGCAACCTCGGTTCCATGCACGTCAACCAAAGCGCAACCCGCAGCCGCATCATGGATGCCGATATTGCCAAAGAGACCGCTGATCTGACCAGGGTATCGGTCATGCAGCAGGCAGGTACGGCAGTCCTGGCTCAAGCCAACCAGCAGCCGCAGTTGGTGTTGCAGTTATTGGGATAACAAATTGCTTTTGCAACAGTTCCCGGCTACCTTGATACACTGGGATGGACCTATTACAAGCTGGGACAATATGAGTCTGCGATATCAGTTTTGGGCAAAGCTGTTGAACTGGATAACGTGGTTGCAGAGCATCAATATCATCTTGGGATGGCGTACCATCGGGTTGGTGATGTTGAGCGATGGCGTATTCATATTGAGAAGTCTTTAGAAAGTGAGGCAGTGTTTGTGGGGAGTGAAGAGGCTGTGGAGTTAGTTGGAGAGTTTTGATCCAGGTGATCAACAGCCGCATCATGGATTCCGACATCGCCAAAGAGACCGCTGATCTGACCAGGGTATGGGTAGCTCCAGTTGGTCTGCTTTTTGCGGCAGCTTACATTTTTTCGTGCCCCATAACATGAACTGCAGGACACGGCTCAAGTCAAAACTCACAGTCTGAAGTAGTTGTAATTTCTATACTCGTTTTCTCTTTATTCCCGCTTTTGATGACTTCGGAAATAGCTAGCAAGATTAATTACCTATAAGTAAAAAATACCTATACAAGGGAAATTTCAGGAGCCTTCAAATCGTCACAATCCCAACCTTTACAAACCTCAAGCAAAAAACCCTGTGGTGGATTATGTACCTTTGTTTAGAAGAACCCAAAAATCGCGGCCACCACCAGATTGAGACCACTGGCGCAATAGTGCTGGTGTTCGAAGCTGTGATCGCGGACTTCGCCAAGCCGGTTCAGAAATATGGCACGGGCCAGTGAATTTTTGGCTTCACCCTTGTTCAAGTCGCTCTGTCCACGTCGACGCAACTCGATGCTTGCACCCAATCAAGAACAGCCAGCGAACGTTCAATGTGCACAAGTTCACGCAATGCCACTGCTAGGCCATTTTGACGCTGGTACCTTTGCTTAAAAGAACTCTAGATCATCATATCAAAATGCACGCTTCCACTTGATAACAAAGGCAATAAGAGCCGACCTCTGTAGGAGTATAGAACACTATGCTAGCTCTGTATCTTTGCTTGGTAACTGTTGTAGGCGAATGTCAAAAAATTCACCTAATTTGTTGATCAAGATCTGAGCAATCATCGGATTGCAGTTTACTAAAGAAATCTTATCGTTAAATCTGCCGTGCCTATCCCAAAACATGAGAAGAGTCCCAAAAGATACGCTAGATATTTGTTCAACTTTTGAAAGATCAACAATGAACCTTGTGTATTGCGGATAAGGCCTGTACGCATTTGTAAAATCTGTATGAATGGAAACACCAAACAATTCGCAGTTTACTGTGATAGTCACATGGGATGCATGTTCAACTATATTGATTTTAGAGTCCATTGCTTCGAAACTTTTAGCATTCTTTGAAATTGTTGGTTTGTGACTTTTGCAGCTACATCTCCCCAAAGCATGCTACATCATGATAGATTAGCAGTAAAGAAAATATTAACATACTGTTAACAATTTCTTTAAAAATATATTGACACAGGGTTTTGCAAACTATAGGGGGCTGCTCACGACACCTTAATGTTCATTTAGGAAATTTCAAATTTTTCCTTACATTATCGATGTGTAGTTCTAGCCTTCACAATATAACCATGCTCGTTGCTCCAGGTGATGGGCCGGTTCGGGTTACGATTTTGGTGGCCTGATAGCAGATTCCGCTGATATGTATTGACCTGTCAAGTACTTGTTCCTAACCAATAAATGTATTCTGTCCTTTCTCTGGCTTATGTGGGCGTTTTTCCAGTTTTCCATAGGGCAATAGGCAGCCATACAGCCGGTCCAAGGCCCTGTGGTAAACTGGTAAAACGCCCCTCGCGGTACATTCGGTCTATTTTGCGTGTGAGATCATTGCCTCTTTGATTCAGGATACTGAGAGCATGTTGCGACAGTTTGTCATGCTGATATGCGTGGGTTAAACAAAACCACCTGACTTCTTTTCGTCGCGGAGCTTCCTCTCTCTATAGTCGTGGATCATCTCTTTCTTTGAACAGGATGCCTGGGAGCGGATGCGAGGGTTTCTCCAGACCGGTCCCAATATCCTGATACAAAGAGGCTGTTATCTCCTGCTACCTATTCTTTCATATATACGCTTTTGCCATAACGGCCTTTGGTTGCACTTCTTTGGCAATCGCCCATATGAAGCCGATTAGTTCTCGAGCTATTGCCGTTGTCACCTGATTCCGGCTTTTCCCTGCATTCAAAAGATGACGATATCGACCACATAATCTTTTCTGAGCCTTCCAAGCGATTGACTTCACCTCGGGGCTAGCACCATCAGCCTTTTTTCTTAAATGCGCCGTTAGTCTGGCCGGAAAACGATAACTCCATGCCGATTCGATTAATACACGACGTACATGACCATTGCCTGTTTTGGTTATGCCTCCTCTTTTCTGAATGAGGCCACTTGATTCTTCACTAGGAACCAAGCCTAAAAATGCCATTAATTGTCTTGGTGAAGTAAAGCGTGTGATATCTCCCAACTCAGCCATAGTCGTCATGGCTGTTAAGAAATCCACTCCTCGCAATGCCCTGAGAGATTTTACTACTGGAGCTAAACTCCAGTTTGCCAAAGCCCGCTCCATCTCTTTTTCTATGTCTGCAACACGAGCCTGCGTTGTTTTCACCAAATCTAAATACTCTTGAAATACGATCTGGGTGGTAGGACTTTCAAATGTCAGTCCCTCCAACCAGTCAAGATAACCTTGTGTACTACGACAATTGCCAGGAAAACGCTTGCTATGTCGCAATAAAAATGAGCTTAATCGCTGCCTTGCATGGGTTTCTACACTCTTCACGTCCTCACGTACTCTGGTCAGATCACGCATAGCCTCCTGGTCTTTTTCCGGCACCCAAACTGATGTCTGGTCACCAATCCGAAACATTCTTGCCAAACCAATTGCATCTCTCCGATCTGTTTTTATCCGGTCGCCTGGTTTTTTGGGAATTAAAGAAGGAGCAACTACTTCACAATGGTGCCCTTTCCCGACCAACCAGCGATACAGATCGTAACCAGTCGGACCAGCTTCGTAGCAGAAAGCTAAACTATCACCATATGAAGCCGTTAATCGTTTGAGCAACTTTGTCAGTGCCTTTGTGGTGTGAGCAATTTCTCCACGATATATCGGCTCCCCACCTTTTGGTAGTGCTACAGCTACTGCAATCGTATCTTTATGAACATCCAACCCGATGTATGCGCTATATTGTCTCATGACCTGCTCTCCTCAATGTGGCTCTGCAATTGATGGATTGTTCCAGCCTCTATTGTAACCCACGATGTTGAGGCTGAGCAGGTCAATACATTATGTCTATACAGGTTTTCCACTATAGCGGAAAATGGAGGGTAAATGGCCTTCCTGGCTGCCTGCAGGCCCTGCCTTACCCATTGACCACGCGAGGATTAAACTGTGCTCTCGCTCTATCACAGGGAGCTCTCGTTGGTGTATAGGTAGCTCCGGTTGGTGCTGCCGTGGGGTGGTTGGGGTGGCGGTACGGGGTAGTCTAATCTGGCACATAAATAATCCTATATAGAACATAGCATATTTAGGTTGTTAACTTGTTCAAAATGGTTGTCTTGATCAAAAGTGGGGACAAACGTACCGATGGCCCCCACCGATTGCTGAAAAGAGCTAAATTGTTTGAGGTTAAGACCGCTACAGCGGTTTGTCGGCAACCACACTGCCACCATCACCGATCTTCCAGCAAACGACACCCAATAGTGCTTCCAGGTCGGGTTGCTCCATATTGCCCATTTTATAAGCTGCTGAAAAAGTGTGCCTTTTAGATTTTTCTGACCTTCTGGATCAGGTAGGTCTTCAAGTGTTTTGACCAATTGGGCTGCT
>JADFZS010000228.1 GCA_015232405.1 Magnetococcales bacterium
CGCGGTTCTGAAAATGGCAGAAGTGTTTGACTGCCTCCCAGCGTCCCTCTTCAGCGATGAACAAATGTTGGGGTGCATGGAGAGAAATTTGATCCAGGTCCCTATGTCATCAGATCAATTGGCCTGCTTTCTCGGACAGTCTCCAGGCCCGACAACGGCAGAGGAGATCGATGAAATTGTCGATAAGCGTCTCATGCTTCACCGGGCAATGAATTGTCTTTCGGACAGGGAGGCGCAGGTACTGACGCTCAGGATGGAGAACCTCATGTACGAGGATGTTGCCAAAGTCATGAAGTTAACCAGAGAACGTGTGCGCATTGTGGAAACAAAAGCATCTGAGAAGGTCAGAATTGCGCTGGATAGGATCAAAAACGGACAGCCGGAATGCTGATCACTGTCCAACAGACCACTGCTATTCCCATTGTTTCGACGGGCAAGACCATTTTTTGTCTTGCCGGACGGAACTCAAGACCATTTTTAGTCTTGCCGGACGGAACTCAAGACCAAATCTGTTCTTGTCGGGCGGAACTCAAGACAGAAAATGGTCTTGAGTTCCGTCATGGCTCCACCGAGGCAAGAACAAAACATATGCTGATACCCTTGGACGAAATTAATACGTTCAAGAGGAAGCTGTGGCAATTTCAACTCCAAAGATCATCGGCAATAGCAAAATCCTGCTGGTTACCAAGGCCCGCGCCAAAAAGGTGGCCCGGAGTGATTTGTCCGTGTTGATCACCGGTGAAAGCGGCACCGGCAAGGAACTGTTTGCTCGCTTCATCCATGACAATAGCCCTCGGGCCAGAAAACCCTTTGTAGCAATCAACTGTGCAGCTATCCCTGAAGGCCTCCTGGAATCATCGCTCTTCGGACATACAAAAGGAGCATTCACTGGGGCCGATGCTAAAAAAGATGGGATTTTCGTCCAGGCCAACGGCGGAACATTGTTCCTCGACGAGATTGGCGATATGCCGTTTTCCCTTCAGGCCAAGATCCTTCGGGTTCTCCAGGAGGGGGTGATTCAGCCGGTTGGGAGCAGAACGGAAGAAAAGGTAGATGTACGGATCGTTTCCGCCACCCACCGAGATCTTATTGAGATGGCAAAGGCAAAAGAGTTCCGGGAGGATTTAATCTACCGACTTGAAGGATTCTCCCTGCATCTGCCAGCACTCCATGATCGCGGCCATGACATTGTCACCCTGGCGCGAACCTTTCTAAAATCACGCAAAGAGTTCTCCAACAAAAGCCTGAGCCGGGATGCGCATGCATTGTTGATGGCATACTCTTGGCCAGGAAATATCAGGGAATTGCAGAACGTCATACTGGCGGCGGCTGTTGAAGCACCTATGACCGTTGGTGGCCGCCACCTGCGGCCTCACATGAAAGGCAATATGACGAAGCCAGCGAATACCGAGACATCCATTGAGGATCGCCTGCTTGCATCAATGGAAAACAAGGGACGGATGACCCTAGCACAGCTACGCGCTAATTTCAGCGAACCCAGATCAACACTGCATCGGCATCTGATGAAAATGAGTAGAGATGGGACTGTACAGAGAATTACCTATGGAATAACTGTCTGGTTTACAACCGACAACAATCAACACATCACCCCACCCACAACGTTGTCAGACCGTCAGACTCAGGCTCTCAAGATTGCCAAAGCAACCGGACGGATCACCAGAAAGCAGTTTGCCGAGGCCATAGGCATTTCAATAAGTACGGCCGGCCGAGAATTGGCTGGATTGATTGAACGTGGGATGTTGGTTCCTGATGGGCGGTCTGGAAAGTGGAGTGGTTATATTCTTCCATCACTCTGAATCTAAACAAAGCTTCATCTATTTCCCAGAATTTCATCCCTTGTGAACATAGTCGGGACTAAAACCAGAACCTCTGGATAAAAACTCCCTGTTTGTGGTAATGCAAATTCTGTCCGAAAAACTTGAAAACAGCCAGAATATGATTAAAACTGCCCGTGATAAACCAGATGCGGCGATACTATAACGACATAAATATGTTTGCTTTCAAAACCCTGAATTATCAAAAAAGGAAAAACTCCTCTTGCAACAAATGATGGAGCAGACATGTCCCGACTGCAGGCCATGAAATTACGAAGCATCGGCGGTGGAAGATCTTAATGGCACCGGAGGGGCGTAAAGGTTGCAAGTCCCAAGGTCAAATCCAGACGATGCGTTGATCTAGGCCCTGACCCATCGGTGGAAGGGGATGCTGAAAAGTGAAAAGGTGACTTCGGCAAAATAA
Organism: Magnetococcales bacterium; assembly: GCA_015232405.1. Classification (GTDB taxonomy): domain Bacteria; phylum Pseudomonadota; class Magnetococcia; order Magnetococcales; family JADFYX01. The sequence continues at coordinate 2,260 of JADFZS010000228.1, forward strand.
CTAATTGTCTATTCATGCATCTCCTGCGTCTTGCGCTTACCCCTTCTGGCCTTGGACAGAGCAAACCATCATCAATGATATTCAACTGGATGAATTGAGCTGTCAAGAAGTTGCTAAACCGTTTTCGCTGGAATGGGATGGACAGAATGAAAAGTGGGGCTTCAAGGTCTAGGCCTTTATTTGAGTTCCCATAAACCTAAATTCGGCAGTTGGCGTGTGTGGTCGGTGTAACATGTTGGTTTGCATAGCGTATTGTCAGGAAACGCGGTCTCCTTGTTGCTTAAGTTTCACCGTTTGAAAAAACCTATACTTTGCAGCAGTTAGATGCTGATTAATTAAAGTGTGGTTTGCTAACTTTTCGGCAAACCACACTTTAACAGCTTTTTACTATATACGTCCAACCCTAAAAAACGGCGAAACCTACATTATGGGTATCACAAACACGTGAACATACCATGTCTCAACCTTTGCCCAATGCAAATGCCCAGAAAGGGTTTGGTCTCCTTCTTTCCCAAGCACTATATGTATATGAGCCTTTCCGTCCCGAATTTCACCACTTCCTGATATTTCAAATGGTTCAGAATACTCATTTAAGATATCCTCTCTTGGATCACTTTTTGGCATATTGCTAATACAGCATTCATCAACCGCTCCGATCACAGAGACAATAGCACCATCAGTAATGCCATGTTTTTTCAAATGATTATCAACAACACTGATCACCTCTTGGCCTGGATCTATACGAATTTTCTCCACAGTAAAATCTCCTATTTTGTCGTTAACTCTTACCTATTGAGTAAAAATATTTTTGAGGCATCTGCGTCATTTTTTGTGATAATAATAGGGACAGTGCAGCCTTTGTTACCTTCAAGATCAATCTCATTCTTTGCCAGATCGAAAGCAGTTTGAATGCTACGATTAAATCCAATAGCTCTATAAAATCCTGAAGCAAAATTCACTGCTGAATTATCATCTATTTCAGAAGACATGCCAACAACACAATCAATATGATCAGCTATTGCACGCGCCTGATTTTCAGAATAACAAGCATTTAACACTACACACTTTATATCGTCCTTTAATATTCTAAAAAGATCCGAAATTGAACTTTTACTTAGGGAGATTGACTTGCCACTGTTGTCCTCAAAAATCAACTCTCCATCCTGATTCCCGTGCCCAGAAAAATGTACGATGTTCGGATTGTATCGCAATAATGATTCAGAAATATCAGAAACTCTTGTTGCCCAATGCTGGTTTATTATAATTCTATCTCTAAACTCTGATCTGAATAATCTGTCAGATATTTCTCTGACCTCCTCATCAAGCCTCAAATTTGTCGTGTTCTTGGGATTTGCAGCAAGCATCAGTATTTTTACTTTGCTATCCATGTTTCTTCCCATAATGTGGTTATTTGACGGTCTCAAAAAAACACTTGATATCTTGCCGGACACAACATCCATCGGCCTTCTTAGTTCATTTGTCAAACAATCAATAAGTTTTTGTTGCACGTCATAATTATTAAGCGTTGAAAGGAACGATTCAATTTTAAAAGCAGATATTGAATCAGGCACATTCCCAAGAGGAATATTTATACTGCACCGCTGGACAACAGCCCAAAGATATCTTCTACAAATTTCAGGTTCACTAAAAACAAACTCTAACACATCTCGATGATGAGAATCTTCCTTGCTCTTTGCAAGAATTCCGATCAAATTAACAGCCCCAATATACTCACCTTTCCTCAGGCATTCAATTGCAGATAAATATACATCATCTAATTGATCCTGTACCTGTTCAACGGTTATACAATCTGCTCGAGAAGTGGTCTGCCTATTGAGTAATAAATCAAAATCACCTGATTTGATAGCATCAATTGAGTAAAATGCTTCAATAATATCCCCGTCAAAAGATGTTGACAGCTTATAGTAAGAGTCTGATTCATTTAAAGATCTAAGAATACCAACATCCCTGAGTATTAGTATCCTATCATCATTGATTGCCTTTTTAGAAATTATCAACTGTTTGTTGCCAAAGGTATCGGAATACCTTTTATCCATAATATGGCGACCTAAAAGGCACAGCGATTGAAACACCTCATTCCTCTGAAGTTCAGCGTGCTTTTGAACAATGTGATCAATATATTTGTCAATAGTAATCATTGATCGCTTAAGGATGGGTATGAGGGTAAAGTCCTGCATTTAGTGGAATATTGCTGGCTAACAACTTGATTGCTTCACAATACTCCTTGTTTACCACAAAAATATCACCTTTATAAAAATTCATCTCCCCCAAACAACCACCACCGCAGTTTTTTGAAATAGCACATTCTTTGCATGGCTCCATATTTTCAACTTTCCTTGACTTGAGGTAATCAATCTTATCTTGGTAGAGATTTATGAGCTGATTTTTAGCATCCCATTTACCAAAGATCATACTATCAAATCGTGCATCACTTCCTAATGGTGCTTTATCACACGCTGAAATGTATCCATCAACTGTGAGTTGCGGGCATGGTAAACATGATCTGCAGTATATCGATGTTTTTTCATCAAAGTTAATTGTCAGAAAGTTGCCTACAAACAATCCTTCTATTGGTAGTTTTGGTAATATATCTTCAATATATCTTATTGCAAATTCTACAAGGCCGATATTATACACGCCATCTGACCTGACATTCTTTCCTTGTGCTTTTATTTCTGGATGAAAATATAATGCATCAACATTAATGCTTGATGCAAACTCAAGGATTTCAGCCATTCTATCGATTGACAAATTAGTTATTGTTGGCCTCATTCCGATAGAGCTAATTCCATGCGATATCACCTTAATATTGTTCAATATTAAGTCGGAAGAAACACCACCACTCGACAACGGTCTCTGAGCATCATGGATTTCTGGTGGACCATCAAGTGAAATCCACACAGTATCAATATGATTTCCAATCCACTCTGCATCATCATTTGTAAATGTTCCATTAGATTGCAATTCAAATGAAATATCTTCTTCGGCTACTGATTTTGCGTAATAGTAAAGATCCTTAATCAGCCCCATTTCTAGGGTTGGCTCACCAAGAGCATAAAAACGAACCCTGTCTAATTGTGTTGGCCCTTTTTTGTTTTTTATAAAATAATCTATCCCAGCTAGTGCAAATTCCTTTGAAATTACCCTTACATTCTCCTTATAGTCACCCGGGTAGCAATAAACACACCCCATATTGCAACTGTCATTTAGGTATATTGTTAACTCTTTGCTTCTCCAATGGCTCATTTGACAATACACCTGATTAATTTGATGGGGATACTGCTATTCAAACTCGATGACCAATCTGATGTATAACGGTCAAGAAAATCCAGCTCCATAACACATTGTATTTATTGTAATTTCATCATACATATTCTGCATATGAATCAACGGCATGTAGAGAAACAGAGGAAGAATGGCCTACATTTTCCCTCACCTCCCGCAACCACCTGAGACCTGTTTCCACCATGCCATAATTTCAAAGACAATCAATTAACCATTGTAAATATGTGGTGTTTTCCAAAAAAAACAGGCCGCCTGGACGATCCTTCGTCGAAGACAGTTGCTTATTAAAAAAATGGTAGCGATGACGAGAGCCAAATCTGCGTTCGAAAACTCAAAAAAGATACCGTGCTACCCCCATAAAAAACACCACCAGACCGCACGCAGAAAACTATCGGCTCATTGTATTTTGAAACTTATTACTCCACAAGTTTTTTGAAGGCATCAATCTGTTCATCCGGTGATTTCATCAAGGTAATTGCAATCATCATCTTCTTCGGAAATAGAGGAGCATCCTCTATTCCGATCAAGGAATCCAAATAGTTTTGGAGAGACTTTGGTAGCTTCAGAAGGTCAACAGCGTTGACAACCCATGTCGGGGAAATACCGTATTTTTTCGCAATTGCTATCCTGGACCGTTCTTCTCTAGTGTCCAGAAGTTCCATAAAATGGCGGCCAATGATGAACATTTCCGGAATCGTTATGGCTGCCAATTTGGCCATTTGATTTGGTGACCCGCAAGGATGACCCGCAAGGAATTTCCGTGACCCGCAAGGATTTCCACTTACTTCATTGGTAGCTTGTGCGTGACCCGCAAGCGTAAGTGTATTTTGATGGTCTTTTTTTAGCTGCTCCAGGAGGGCGAAAACGTCGTCTTTGGCTGGTGGCTTTCCCAGGAATTCAGGGCTCCAATAATCGGGAATAGGGTCTTCAACGGTCCAATTTGCCAACCACCCATTTTGTGCAATCTGATACACCGTTGGAACTGGGCAAA
>JADFZS010000229.1 GCA_015232405.1 Magnetococcales bacterium
GTCGCCATAGCTAAAATCAGGATTACCAAAAAATGGACAGCAGGCATATACCTTGCGACAACTACGATGATACCCAACACTACCTTGATTAGTGCCTCCTACTTATAGAAGTTTCTGACTGTTGCATGGTCACTTATAATCTGACTTCACCAAGCTCCGATACGACCATAAATTTCCTTAGCTCGAAAACGACAGCTATAGTCACAGTAGATATAGCCATCAGCAACATACTTTTCTGGTTCAATTAGTTCAGATCCACAACAACGACATGTGTAAAAAAAACCGTTGTCCTTGATGTTGAGTGTTGGATCATAGGGGGGGGTATGGCTTGGCCAAGTGTGTCCATAGTGTTCATAGGCTAGTTCAAACATAACTTTCAATTCAGCCAACTGAGCCGTGGAAAGTTTGTTTCTGTAATTCCCTCGCCCAGGGTCAGGAAGAAGTGAGTATGGGATATAGCCATAATTATTTTGAAATTCAAGCATGTTATCAATCGTTAAAAGAGCTTTGAACTTCATATAGTTGGTCTTGTACTCTGGTGAAGCAAACTGCTCCTGTTCAGTTGGTCTGGATGGGCCAGATTCGAAATTACTAATTTGATCCGTTTTTTCACCATTATCCTCTTCTACGTTTTCTGAATTCTTTTTGAGCCTGACACGACCCCAGGCTACCCTGCTTGATATATATTTAAGGATAGGAAGTTTGTCTGAATTTATATACATATACATAGAGACACAAAAAGCCAACAATAACAAATATGATACTGGGTCTGATATTGCGTAAATTATCAGTGCGAATAATATTTTTACAAATGAAACTAATATATCAATTGTATCCATGCTTAGATCTCCATTGACAATTATTGAGTGAACTTTTCCTACCGACGTTCAAAATTTTCGATAGCTTCTTGGCGGCTTTTTATAGATGTTCTAACAATAGAGTCAGGAGTGACTATCTCTTCCACATTAATTGCTTATAAATATGATTGGGATCGAATCATCTTTTTTGCCCAAGCTTAAAAACAAATCATGCTTGAATATCGATCAGTTTTGAGAGCTTAATGTGCTCGATTAATTTTATATTATCACTTTCATTTGCAAGCGATTAAGGGATGGCCTGACAACATCATTACACTCAAACGTTTCTTTATATATTTTTAATTCATTAATAATATCAAGCTGATTTTTTGGGCGACGGTTCCATTGACTGAACACGTAGTCTATACTGCTTTCATATAAAATAATATCCTTCACCATCCTTGCTTCTTCTATATATATAATCAAATTATTGAACAGCCGTATCTCTGACTGTTGTTTTTCAATATAGAATGTACTCAGATAAGAGTCTTCGATTTTGTTAATTGAATATTCCTCAATTGTTCCTATAATACTGACACCTTCATGGCTTTCAAAAACTCGTTTTATCCTCTCCTCCCCTCTTTCTTATAAATGGCTATGGTCCAGTAACAAAGCCCTTAATCTGGCCTATATTTTTTTTAACTCGTCATCATCAAGAACATTTAACAACAAGCCATGCAAGATCTTATCTCTATGATTAATGATTTTCATGTTTTTTAATATGCATTCAATATATCGAGTTAGTGTTTTGGCGGATTTTTGTCTTTTTGTAGGCGTTCTAACAACAGGGTCAGGAGTGACGATCCCCTCCTCATTTACAGGCTTGCCCACAGAAAGTGCTGGCTGTAATCAGTCCTTCTTCTGTACCACTTTTTGATGGGATAGGCTCAGGTTCTTTTTTTCCAAGGATATTCTTGATAGATAAAAACAATTTGAAAATCATTATATTTTGCTCAATCCATTTTGAATGATTCGGGTAGAACTTGAATATTTCTGTTGTTACTAACCAGATGTCGGATCATAGCACAATGGGCAGTCATCTGCACCAAGATCATAATGGGAGAACCGATGCTTAAACCAATAAAACTTGTAATTGTATTGCTTCTTTTGTCAGCATGCACGACAAGAATCTATGGTGTTTCTGAAGAGGTATGGAGCCAGTTGAATGATACTCAGAAACAAACAACCATCCAAGGCTATAACGAACAAAAAAAGCTTGACAAAGAGCGCAGACTGGTCAGAGAGAAGCGAAAAGCAGAAGAAGCTGAGAGACAACGAATAGAAGCTGAAATTATTGCGGATCTGACCAGACGGCGTGTAAAAGACATCTATGCGGGAAAATCAGGCGTTTTTGGTGACCTAATAAGGGTCTCAATACACAGTGGCTCCATGCGGTTCAGTGGCAAACATCGCGAGATTCAACCAGTTTCTTTCAAACTTGCAGATGGCGAACAAAAACACATCATTTTTCGCAGTGACAATGGGAGAACGCAGAAAGTAAGGGTTGGGTACAATGATGGCACATTGAGATTTGGTGGCGGGAATAATGGAAAATGGGCGAAGAGGTTTGCTTATGAACCTTCATGGCGACATGGAATGAAATATACAAACGTTACCCTAGATAAACACTCACGCTCTAAAGCTAAAACATTAACTATTTCTGTACATATTATACGAACCTTTTGAAATTGTGTGTCCGGGAAAGTTTAGCCACGCCAATAAGATAGACGAGACTTAATCTGCCACCACCTACGGTGCCGCAAGTTCCCTATCAATCTCCTCAATACTGGTCTCCAGCAATTATTTGACCGAACAAATTTCATCGATACAATATAAAGAATTTAAACAAAATATAAAACAATATGTTAAACGCGAGCCAAAGCCTTGAATGTAAATCTTACTCCAAATCTGGCAAAATCCATGCTCATGTCAAAATTTATTTTTTATACTATTCCAAACGTTGCTGTTGCTGCTCTGATTGCTGCAATAGTGATATTTCGGTATCCACTTGCTTGATTAGTGCTGTGAGGGCGGTTATCTGTTGGCCATTCTCGTTTTTTTCATAAAACTTGGATGCCGCTTGCAACTGGCTTTTGGCCTCATCCAACTCTACCTGATCGTGAGATATACGGCCTTGGGCTAGTTTGGTTTTTCCCAGGCTGGTTTTAATGTCAGCCCACAACTTGTTGGGGGTGTTGTCGCTATCGACCTCCACTTGTGAGAGAGCTTCCAGATAGGCCGCTTCAGCTTCATACAAGATAGTTTCGTCGGATATAAGCTCACCCTGCCTCTGCAGAGCCCGGCCCAGGCTAAACTGAACAGAGGCCCAGTCTGAATACCACTCATCATGATAGCCGAAACCATTGGCACTTTGATTGAAGGCATCTATTGCCTCTTGCAAAATATTTACATCGGAAAGTCGGTCACCAAGCTTGAACAAGGCAAGCCCAAGGTCATTTTGTGTCATACCAACAAAATAGGCATATTCTTTAAAGTTATACACCTTGGTTGCTTGACGATAGGCTGCGATCGCCTCTTGTAAAGTGGCGGTGTCAGGGGTGATATCGTCAAGGCTTTCAAATGTCTGGCCAATATGTTGATGCAAGCTGCTCCACAAAAAAATGTTGGCATCCGGTTCATGTATATCGAGCAATTCGCGATAGAGCTCTAAAGCCTCTGATAAAATGGTGCTATCAGCCTGATTGGCACCAAAAATTCGCAACGCACCCCCCAGGTTTTGCTTGGTATCAGACCAATCGTCAAATGTATGTTGAGAGGTAAATATTTGCAAAGCCTTACGATAAGCCATCACTGCCTGTTGCATGCCATCAGGGGTAGGTTGGGAGCCATAAAGGCGTGCCAATGCTTGACCCAGGCTGTTTTGGGCTCGCGCCCACTCCATAGGAACCCGCTCTTGGGTAAGTTCCTGCAGAGCCTCGGTGTAGGCAAATATCGCCTGCTCAAAAAGTTGTGGCTCGGACCGTTGCTGGCCCAGGGTTGACATGGCATTTGCCATAACAATTTGCATTTTTGCCCAATCCAAGGGGCTTTCTTTGCGCGGAGTATGTGCCAGAGCCTGCTGATAGATGCTGATGGCGCGCTCCAAATGTTGCGGCTCATCCAGATGATACGCCAAAACGACAAGGGCATCGCCAAGGGTTTTGCCAGCCCAGGACAATTTTTTATGATCATCTTGCCAGGGTTTAAAAGCCAAGGCCTGCTCTGCAAGGGTGACAGCCTCTATAAGAGGGTCATAGCCGCCATCTCGGCTGACCAAGGTTGTCAAGGCAGTGGCCAGATGGAGGGAAATATCATGGTACTGGGGCTCTTGCGGTTTTAAAGGCTGATATTGCCGAGGATCTTGCGCTTGCCAGGGAAGCTGGGAAATCAGACCAGAGAGAAAGCCTTCTGTCTGCAAACCCGGTCCAGGAGCCAACAATGCCGTGACCACATTAATTTGGGAACTTAGAGGGTCGCCAGGATAGCCGCCAGCAAATTCTGCAAATTTATAAATGTCAGCTATAATAGCCAGTTTTAATAATGGTTCAAAATGAGGTGTGACCATAGCATGCCGACTGCCTCCGGCGGTGGCTTGCCACTGAATTTGCTTTGTCCGACCATCAATGGTTTTGATATAGAGTCGGCTCTCTCCCCCTGCTTTCCCCTGCATGGTCAAACCCCAGAGAAAAGTTTGGGCTTTACCCTCAATGCGCAAACGATCCGCCATACCTTGAGCCATGATAAAGTTGTCGTAAGCATCCACCTTTGAGTCATTGTCGTAGGGTGGTTGTTCCAGAAGTAACAGCTCTACCCCAGGAATATCATTGAATATTGCAACAATTTTTTTGCGTGTTTGATGGTCATCATCGCCTGGAATGGGAGGCATAGCGACGACCAACGGCTCCATCTGCTCATATTGTTGTGCCAACTCCTCTTGGCTGGTTTCAGAATTGGAAGTAAAACTAGGCAAAAAAAATGTAACAATAAAATAGGTAAACAAAATGCCATAAATATATATGGCAATTTTAAACTTATTTCCAAACTGGATGGTTGCCTTGTTGTTTCCGCTTTGTGCGGCAAGTTGAGGAGTAACCACATAATCAGCACCCTGCCCACCATCAGTGACACCATCAACAATAACCTGCCTGCTTGCAGCACTTCTTGACAACTTTCTGGATCCGACCCTCTTGAGCCTTGATGTCCGTTCGATCAAAGCGTTTAAAAATGCTTGTTCATCTCCTGGGGAAATATAGGTGGGTCTGCTGTCATCACACATTATGGTGAGGTAGTCGAATGATGTCTGACACTTGTTTGCAGTAAAGTGCAGCCCTTTTTCATCTGTAATTTGGTTGATTCCTTCCAATGGAATTTTTAATCCCATTATAAAATGCGGTATCTCCAGGTGGGTGGATGTTAAAATGTATTTGAAAGACAAAACAGTTTTATACAATCGGTGCAAGATCAACAAAACGATTATGGAGGCGACAACCTGTATCTGAATTGGTATGTATGATGAATAAATCAACACAAAAAGCAACCCTCCTGGTATCGACAAAGCAAAAAACAGAAGAGCCCTCATGAGTGGATCTTTTGCGGAGGCAAAGGTTATTGCTGACTCCTCCGGCATGGAGGGCTTTGGCGGTTGGAGCTTGATTGGTGATGGTTTTGGACTATTTGGTGTGTTGGCTGTGCCGGTCGTGGTGTAGGGCAGGGCATTTTGGGTATCGAGATTGCCAGATAGCAAGGGGTCTGCCCCAAAGCGGTTTGGCCCGTCGGTTCCTTTGACAAACAGTGTATAATATGCAAGCAAAAGCTGGCCAAACAATGGTATAAAAATAATTAACGCAAACCAGGCAGAGCGATCACAATCATGCAGCCTCTTCGCAAGCAGCGCAATAGATGGCCAAATGGAAAGCAGCATGATAAACCATGATAGTGATGAAGTGTTGTCAGCATCATCCAGAATGCCAGGCATCAGGACCAATCCCACCGCAATAGTTACAAAAAACAGAACAACATTACCGATCAGATAGGCTTTACGGCCCACCCTGCCAGATTGTGACAACCAAAATTTGAAAGAAAAAAAGTTCATAATTTTCCCATGTTACAGAGCAGTTACCCATTGACTGGCTATTATGGGGATTGCCTGTCAAATGAGCAAGATTTTTAGAATAGTTTTCACTAACCAATAATGACATCCACATTCTGCAACAAAATTTGTGACGCGATGCTAAGAAAAATAACCTTGTATCATTCAATGGTGGAGTATGAGGTACCGCCAGGGGGCGAACGATGCGAATGTCAACACTCCACTGGTTTCTAGGTTAAAAAAGAGGAGGAGTGATTATCCTGTCCAGGTTTATGGTCGAGACATAGGGGTGAAAACCGTTTTTGCTTTTCTCTTCATAAATCGACTTGATCACGCCCCGGTCCTCCTCTTGCCAATAGTCTAGGGTGTGGATTGTCAGGTTGGAAAATTTTTTGCGGGCTTCATGCAATATTTTTACCTGCTGTCTATACTCATCTTCAGGGACCAACCGATACTCTTTGGTAGCAAAATCATATCGGCTATAGACCGCCTCCCCCAGCACCATATCCAACACACCTCCGATACCCGGCAGAAGTTCATAGCCACGGTTCATCATGATAACAATGTTGGGATAACGGGCACGAATTGTCCTGA
>JADFZS010000022.1 GCA_015232405.1 Magnetococcales bacterium
TGAATTTGCTACCGATGAAGAAATGAGAGAGCTATTTGTTAAATGTGGTGTAAAAGTCAGAGACTAAAAAGTTAAAATGGCTTTTACGGGCAAAGGAAGATATCAAGAACACACAGAGTTTTATCTCTAAAGAAAATCCCCAAGCAGCAAAACATGTTATCCAACATATTTATGATACTGTTGATAATCTTCGTAAATATCCCCAATTTGGTCTGACATTTATCCCTTTGGTGGAAAATCATGTCCGTTTAAATAAAGAGTTATTTTACGACAGTTTTACCAAAATAGAAAATTGAAGATATTTTTTTAAAATTTCCTAAAATTTCTTCGTGGTGGTCTAAGTGCTGCTCCTGGTCTGAATCCTGTTCCTGAGCGTACCGATAAGCGCATTCCTTTTACTTCTATGGTTTCAGAGGGTAGCTCTTGTAAAAACCGTGATGGCATGGCAGGTTCATGGCGGTTGTATAATAAGCGGCGTTTGGCGTGGCAGAGGTATAGTTGCTCTTTGGCTCGTGTCATGCCCACATACAAAAGGCGACGTTCCTCTTCCAGCCCTGCATCTCCCTCTTCTACCGCCATTTTGTGGGGTAGGAGGTTCTCTTCCAAACCAACGAGAAAAACTATGGGAAACTCCAACCCTTTTGCCGCATGGAGGGTGGAGATAACCACTTTATTTTCTTCTATATTGCTATTTTCACTGTTGGGGTCGGAATCCAAGACCGCTCTTTCTAAAAATCCTGGTAGATCGTCTCCCTGTACCAGGAGTGATCGCAACTCATCCAAGTTGCCCCGTTTTTCTACTTCACGATCTGAATTGTTTAATGATTCCCTATAACCGGAATGGTCAAGTAGAAAATCCAGAACAGTCTCGTGATGTTCATCGGCCTCTAGCATCTGTTTTGCTTCATCTATCATCTGGATAAACTCATGGAGTTTTTTTCTTACGGCTGGTCCCAGACGTTTTTCGGCAATTATATGGTGAGACCCTTCCATTAGTGAGCCATTACACTCTTTTGCTCTTTGGCTGATGGCAGCCATAGCACTGGGTCCTATTTTACGTTTTGGGTTGTTGATGATACGCTCAAAAGCGAGATCATCACGGGTTGAATAGGCAAGTCGTAAATAGGCAACCGCATCCTTTACCTCTGCCCTATCCATAAAACGCAAACCACCAACCACCAGATAGGGGATGAGCTCCCGGTTGAGAGCCTCCTCTATGGCACGGGTCTGACGGGAGGCCCGTACCAATATTGCAGCGTTACCAAACCTACCATGTCCACACTGGCGAAAAATTTCCTGGGCAACAAAACGCCCTTCATCCACACCATCTTCGGCTTGATAACGTATAAGTTGCGGTCCACTTTCGCCATCTGTCCAGAGGGTTTTTTCCATGCGTCCCGTGTTGTGGTTGATCAACTGCGAGGCCGCTTTCAATATATTTCCGCTGGAGCGGTAGTTCTGTTCTAAACGGATGATCCTGGTTTTGGGAAAATCCTCTTCAAAACGTAGAATATTATCAAGTCTTGCCCCACGCCAGCTATAGATAGATTGATCATCATCACCAACCACACAGAGGTTGCCGTGGGCAGAGGCTATCTGTCGCATCCAGTCATACTGTACCCGGTTGGTATCTTGATATTCGTCAACCAAAACATGAAGAAAACGGCTGCGAAAACTATCCAGGGTTTCAGGGTGTTTTTGCCATAACTCCAGACATTTAGCCAGCAGATCACCAAAATCCATGCTGTTGGTACGTCGTAGTTCATCCTGATAATGGTTGAAAAGAGAGCTTATCCGCTCCAGATCGCTCGAATTGCGAACATGGTCTGTGGTGAGGTCATCTGGCCCCAAGCCGTCATCTTTCCAGCGTGAAAATCCATTGGCTAACTTTCTTGGGGTCCAGTATGTGGATTCAAAATGTAGATCTTCCACCAGCTTTTTAATCATACGCTCCTGTTCGGAGGTATCTAGAATGATAAAATTGCTGTCATATCCCAACTTTTCAGCATTTATGCGTAAAATTCTTGCTCCCATACTGTGAAAAGTACCGATCCATAAAGAGCGAGCTGTAACCGGGTCCAGATTTAGCATATCCATAACCCGTTCACGCATCTCTTTGGCTGCTTTATTGGTAAAGGTCACAGCTAGAATTTGGTTGGGGTAGAGGGAGTCAGCACTTATCAGGTGGGCTAAACGCCTTGTTAAAACACGAGTTTTACCAGAGCCAGCCCCAGCAAGCACCATAACTGCACTACCTCTGGCTGTTACTGCTTCCAACTGTGGTTTGTTGAGGTTTGCGAGAATATCCTGATTAGCCATGAAAATCCTTCAATGGTGGGGGTAGTTCTTATATTAGGAAAATTAGCAAGTTTAGGTTGCCAACTATGCTTACTAAGATTGGGGGCTGGTCTCTCTTTCCATAAGAGCTTTATTATAAGCCCGAACCATATCATGGTTGGTAACCACCCCTAATACCTGTTCTGGATTGTTTTCAGCAACAACAGGAAGGTGTTGAACATCATTGTCATCCATCAGGTGAAAGGCTGTTTGCAGGTTATCTTTGGGGGTAAGGGTAATGACATCTTTGGTGGCGATGTCCCGGACCAATACCAACTCCTCCAACCCCTTTTCAAAAGCCACTCCCCGTATATTACGAAATGAGACCACACCACTTAAATCACCGTCGTTATTGACCACCAAAAAGATATCATCCTGGCTATTATGAAGCCGGACTTTAAACTGTTTTATGGTCATTATTTCCGGGATGGTTTCAAATTCACGGCTGATAATCGAGGAGATGGAAATTTGGCGCAATAATCCTACCTCACGACCAGAACGCAGATCGATACCTTGACGACGCAGTGCTCCTGTATAGACAGAATCTTTGTAGACTTGATTGATTAAAACCGTGGCAACAATGGAGGAGACCATCAAAGCAAGCATGATGCGATAGTCGCCGGTAAGCTCAAAAAGAATAAGGATTGAGGCGATTGGAGCACCCAATACAGAGGCTGCCATGGCCCCCATACCAACCAGTGTATAGGCTCCTGGCCCACCGGATATAGCCGGGAAAATACTATGGGCAACCATACCATAACTGCCACCAACCATAGCCCCTAAAAACAGGCTTGGGGTAAAAACGCCACCGGAAAATCCACTGCCAAGGGTAACAGAAGTTGCAAATATTTTCACAAAAATCAGGGTTAGCATTAATGGGCCAGCCATCTCTTCCAAAAGAGCCATGTTCATGGTGTCGTAGCCGACACCCATAACCTGTGGAAAGGTTAGAGCAATAAGACCCAAGAGAAAGCCACCAATAATCGGTTTTAAATAACGGGGTATGGGTATAAGAGCAAAAAGATCTTCTGATTTAAACAGCACCTTCATAAAGATAATGCCAGTTATGCCACAAACCACCCCAAGACCCACATAGGCTGGTATCTCGAAGGCTGATACCAAGGTGTAGTGGGGGACGATAAATGCCGGAAAATCTCCAAGGTGCAGACGAGCAATAACAGTTGCAATAACAGAAGAGAGAACAATGGGGGAGAAGGTTGCCAAACCATAATCTGCCAGGATAACCTCAAGGGCAAACATAACACCTGCAATGGGTGCGTTAAATGAGGCGGCAATACCAGCTGCTGCTCCACAACCCACCATCACCCGCAAGTGTCTGGTCGATAGTTCTAGCTTGGTACCAAACACAGATGCCAGGGTTGCACCAAGATGAACCACCGGACCTTCACGACCCACCGAGCCACCACTTCCTATGGAGAGGGAACAGGCCACCATTTTACCCAGGCCGTCGCGCAGGTTCATTTTACCACCGTGGAGGGCAACGGCGGACATTACCTCTGGTACACCGTGACCGCGGGAGCCGGGGAAGAAAAAATGGACCAACGGACCGATTATAGCACCACCGATCACCGGCATGAGAATAATCCACCACCACTCCAATCCAGCTAAAATTTCAACCACATTCTCCTGTCCACTTCCCATGAACATATGTTGAAAAATTTCGATCAAAGTACGAAATAGAATTGCCCCATAACCAACAACCACGCCGATAACCACCGCCATGATTGATAGTGTAAATGGTTCATTAAAACCGAGTTTTTTAAAAAATTGTAGCATTTGGGTTTTAGCTTTTGGTGTCTCTAACCGATAAGTAGGATATCAACTGTAAAACCCATTCTAGTCTGTTCTAGGTATTACTCACAACGGTTGTATGTACTTTTTTTTTAAAAAACATTAAATCGGAGGTGTTATGCACATCCCAAGTCCAGCTCCAGCACCACAAACTGATTATAATAATAACGGTACAAGCAGAGTAAAAACCCCTGTAGCCAGAGAGGGTGGGGCAACAAAAACTGATGTAGTGGAATTTTCAGCTTCCGGTCTTGCAGCGTCAGGTGGAGAGAAGTTATCTACCCGTAATCCTGCGGTATATTCCAACGATGTTCAGATAAAATCCAATTTAGCCCGGATTGTAATGGAGACACTTTTTGGTCGGGATGAAAAAGTGGACGAAGATACAAAAAGCCCAGAGGAGGAGTTGGTTGCCAACATGCTAGAGGAGCCAATGGCTGATATGGCCCAAGAGACAATGTTGCAGAAGAACATTTAAACCCCCTCTTAAAAAGCTAATAATCTCTCATATTCTTCTGTTTGGTTGCTGGTAAACTGGTTTTCTTAGTATAGTACATCCATGGGTACTATATTAAGAACAGTTCTAATAGCTGCTCTCATCTTTGTTCTGGTGCGGGTTTTGCAGCATTTTCTCGGTCGTTATCTGACCTCTTATACATCTAAAGAGGGCAATGGTGAGGAGCCGACCCTTCTTAAGTGTGCCAAATGTGGAACCTGGACTCCCAAAGAGGCAGTTGTCAGGCGTGGCGAGCAGGTTTTCTGTAGCAACGATTGTGCTGATGAGCAAACTTAGCAGCCAGGGTTACTGGTCGATTAAATACTAATTTAACTTGCATATCCCCATTTCTAAACTGTTTTGCTAAAAAATATATACTTTTTCCCTCTTTTATAAATTATCATGAACAATCTTTGTAACATGTTGAAAATACAAAAATTTATATAATATTAAAAGTAATTTATTCCACTCTTCCTCTCTCACTTTTGAAAATCAAATTTAAAAAATTTAACAAATATTAAGGTGATGGCTCGTTAATTGCGTGTTAGACCTTCGGTGAATAGTATTTCCAAGTCAAATATCTGGACTATTTATTGTATTTATCTCTGTTTTAACAGGTCTAATTAATGTAGCAAATTTAGGGTTTGGGAGAGTATTTTGGCCGCAATTACAATGCCTAACGTCTTTGCACGTTTAAAGGGACTCAACGATCTTATTATGGCATTTGGCATCATCACAATTCTTGCTGTGATGATCCTTCCCATGCCGTCTTGGGTGCTTGATCTTTTTCTTTCAGTCAATATCTCCTTTGCTATAGTCATACTTCTGACGACAGTTTATGTCCATAAGCCCCTGGAGTTTTCATCTTTTCCCAGTGTGCTTTTGGTCTCCACCATGTTGCGTTTGGCTCTCAACATCTCCACCACCAGATTAATTCTTCTGCACGGTGCTGAAGGTGAGGGGGCTGCTGGTGAGGTTATCCGCTCCTTTGGTCAATTTGTTGTTGGCGGTAACCCGGTTGTTGGTGTTATCGTCTTTACCATTCTGGTTATCATCAACTTTGTTGTTATCACAAAGGGTGCTGGGCGTATCGCTGAGGTTGCAGCCCGCTTCACCTTGGATAAAATGCCTGGTAAACAGATGGCTATTGATGCCGATTTGAACTCCGGCTTGATTTCAGAGTCTGAGGCTAAACAGCGTCGTAAAGATATTGAAGAGGAATCAGAATTTTTCGGAGCCATGGATGGTGCTTCCAAATTTGTTCGTGGTGATGCCGTAGCTGGTATTTTAATCACCTTAATCAACATTATCGGTGGTTTTATTATCGGTGTTGCCCAGCAAGGTTTATCAGCTGGCGAGTCTGCCAATATCTATACTATCTTGACTGTAGGTGACGGATTGGTGGCACAGATACCTGCGTTGATTATCTCCACTGCTGCTGGTTTTCTAGTTACCCGTGCCTCATCAGATAAACATCTAGCAGACCATATGGGTTCCCAGATCACTAGCAAACCCAGGGTAATTCTAATAAGTGCTGGTGTTTTAGGTCTTTTTGCCTTGATGCCAGGAATGCCTACTGTCCCGTTTTCAGTTCTTGCTTTGCTATTGTCAACTTGGTCCTTTTTCCTCTTTAGGAGGATTGAGACCAAAGAGCGTGTTGAATTTGAAGAATCCGCAGTTCAAGCACAAGAGGAGACCCAAGAGGAAGAGCCGATTGAGAGTTTCTTGGCTCTGGACCTTCTCCGTTTGGATGTGGGTTATGGATTGATATCTTTGGTGGATGAGAGTCAAAACGGTACATTGCTGGATAAAATTCGTTCAATTAGAAAACAGTTTGCCACAGATATGGGCTTTATTGTGCCCCCCATCCATATCAAGGACAATCTGCAATTCAGGCCCGGTGAATACGCTTTCTATATCAAAGGTGTTGAGGTTGGCTATGGTGAGTTGAAGCCCGGTCACTATCTGGCAATGGAAGGTGGAACCATCACCGGACAGGTTGAGGGTACTAAAACCACTGAACCAGCATTTGGTCTGCCAGCGGTTTGGATATCTGCCAATGATAAAGAGCGTGCTGAGATGCTTGGTTATACTGTTGTGGATGCGGCAACTGTGCTTGCCACCCATATTACCGAACTGGTCAACGGTCACGCCCATGAGATGTTAAACCGTCAGGAGGTACAAAACCTTCTTGATCTTGTTACCAAAGACCAACCTAAACTGGTTGATGAGTTGGTGCCAAATGTTGTCAACCTTGGTGGAATTCAAAAAGTTCTTCAGGGTCTACTACGGGAGCGGGTATCAATTCGTGATATGACAACTGTATTGGAGACCATGGCCGACTACGCCAAGGTTATCAAACAGCCCCAGCAGTTGGTGGAGCTTGTTCGCCAATCACTCTCACGATCATTGGTTGGTAAATATCTTGATGAAGATGGAAATCTCTCAGCCCTGGTTATGGGGCCGGAGGCTGAAAATATGATTGGTGAGGCCATTGTTGATGGTGAATACGGCTCTTATCTATCCCTTGCACCACGTACAACAAGCCTGTTTTTAAATCAGGTTCGGGATGCTGTTGAACAGGTCGCATCACAGGTCATTCAACCGATTATAATAACTGGGACCAGGGTTCGACCTTTTGTCAAGCAGGCGACAGAATCAACTATTCCCCATTTGGTGGTAATCTCACAAAATGAGGTTCCAGCTAATATTTCAATTAAATCACTGGGTACTATATCCATCTCTTGATATTAGAATTGACGGCAAAGATTGGTTAACTTATGAAAATTTCAACATTCAGGGCGCGGGATATGCGGGAAGCACTGTTAGCAGTCAAAGAGGAACTTGGCTCAGATGCAGTGATTCTATCAACAAGGTCTATTCGTGAAAAAGGTGGTGGGGGTCTTGGTAACACAGTAATTGAGGTTACCGCCTGCCCTAGTCCATCAAGTAATGGGGAGAAATCTCCTGCTGGTGGTTCTGGGGGTCTAAGCAACGAGACAAAACAGGCAAAACCAAAACTATCCCCAGCTGCCAAGTTTTCAGCACTGGCTGAAGGGGCACAAGACCGTACTGCCAACAACAATAAGCAGGAGTCTCCTACTCTAACTGCTCTTAGGAAAATTCGTGAAGAGCAACAAAGAGCCAAAAATGGTGATACTGCTCCTGTAGCTCCTGCGGTGTCTCCACCTCCTGTAACCCCCGTTGAGGCTCCACGGGGACAAAGTCCTGATCTATCCAAAATCCAATCCAGTCTAAGGGAGTTGGAAGAGCGGGTTTCGGTAATGCCCAATGGATTGGTTGGTGGCATTCCCATGGGTGATGTTGCCGGGTTGGATCAAGATGGTCGCCGTTATTATGGTTGGCTGTTGATGCACGGTGTTGAGGAGCCAATCGCCAGAAAGATTGTCATGGCAGACCGTTCTAAAACCATGCAGGGTTCTGAGTCTGGTCTTGAGGCATCTTTAAAAAGTTCATTACAGTTCCATGATCCCCTGAGTGGTAAAGCTAGGGTTATCTGTCTTGTTGGTCCAACAGGAGTGGGAAAAACCACTACACTGGCAAAAATTGCAGCTGACTTGATGTTAAACAGACAAAGATCGGTAGGTATGATCACTTTAGATACCTTCCGTGTTGGTGCTGTTGCCCAGTTGGAGACCTACGCAAAACTGTTGCAGGTACGTCTGGTAGTTGCCAGGACACTCTCAGAGGTTAAAGCAGGACTCCATGCCTTGAATCGCTGTGATTATGTACTGGTGGATACTGTTGGCTCCAGCCCCTACAATAGACGACAGGTGAACTCAACAGCAGGTCTACTACCGATAATGGGTGATGATCGTGAGGTTATTCTATGTATGTCTGCCAATGTCAGGGAGACCGAACAGCAAGCTATCCATAGGCGTTTTTCAGTATTAAATCCAACAGGTTTGATTTTTACCAAGTTAGATGAGACTGTTACTTATGGTGGGGTTATAAATGTAGCGATAAAATCTGGACTACCATTGACCATGTATACTGATGGACAGCGAGTACCAGAAAATTTGGGTTGGATGTCAGCAAAAACATTAGCTAATTGGTTTAAAAAAGATACCACAGCAGCTTTTGCGGATGAATAACCAAATTATGTAATAAGGTAGCAGTAATTTAACCAAAATTGCCAGTTAAAGGCAGATGTCAGGTAGAGAAATTTTCTGGTCTGTTAGAGCTTTAAATAGATAAAAATCTATTTGCACGAAGCACCAGTTAGAACATTTGCAAAAAAATGCTTTTACTGTCAGTCGAGGTTTAACGAAAAAAAAAGAGGATTTCACGTGATTGAGGAACTTGATAACCAAGTAGCCACACTAAAGGAGTTGGCCCGTCAGAAGGATAAGGTTGATGCCAGGAAAAAGTCCGGCACTAAATCTTCTGAGTCAGAAGTGGGTAAAGCTCCCTCTGAGCGAAAGGTTCCCCACACTATGGCAATTACCAGCGGTAAGGGTGGAGTTGGCAAAACCCTTGTAACTGTTAATCTGGCAATTAACTATGCTCGCCTGGGCCTCAAGGTTTTGCTGATAGATGCCGACCTGGGGCTGGCAAACATCGATGTGGTTTTAGGGGTAACTCCTAAATTTACCATTGAGGATGTGTTAAGTGGTGAGCTGACCCTTGATGAGGTAGCAGTTCAGGGTCCTCTTGGCATAACCATTCTACCTGCTGCCTCCGGTGTGGCAGAGTTGAGCAACCTAACTGAAGAGCAAAAACTTGCTTTGATGGATCATATCGACCATTGGCATGCAGATTTTGATGTTGTTCTTGTGGATACAGGGGCTGGAATCTCACCAAATGTGCGGTTTTTTGTCTTGGCGGTGGAACGTATTATGATCGTTGTGACCCCAGACCCGGCAAGTATAACCGATGCCTATGCTCTGATGAAGGTAATGTTCATGAACCACCGGGTGTCCCATTTTGATCTGGTTGTCAATCAAGTGAGCAGTGAGAAGGAGGCAAAGGATGTCTATCGCACTCTTTCTCAAGTTGCAGATAAATACCTTAACATCGGCATGAATTTTGCTGGTTCAATTCCAGAGGACCCATTGCTGGTTAAATCAGTTCGTCAACAAAGACCAGTTGCCGATCTTTTTCCTGAAGCTCCAGCATCTCAAGCTTTTATCGCCCTGTCAAAACGGGTGATGCGGATGTGGCAACAGAAACGTAACGATGATGGAAGGATGATCTTTTTTTGGCGCAGATTACTAAATGAAACGCCAAAAGATGATCAACCAAAAGACGACCAAGAGACTACTAAGGAATAGTTTTATGATGGCCGCGACTACTGAAGAAGCTGAAAAAATCCAAGAGAGTGTGGATACTTGGAACGGCATGTCCCGTGATGAGGTTATTATTAAATACTCTCCCATGGTCAAATATGTTGCTGGGCGAATTTCAATGAAACTGCCGGAATCGGTGGAGCTTGATGATCTCATTCAGGTGGGTATTCTGGGTCTAATAGATGCTGTTTCAAAGTTTGATCCAAAACGAGGTATAAAATTTCAGACCTATGCTGAATTCCGGGTAAGAGGGGCAATTCTTGATGAGTTGCGAGCAACAGACTGGGTTCCACGGGCAGTTCGGCAGGTAGCGTCACAAATTCAGAGTATATATCAGGATATTGAAGGGCAAAAAGGTGCACCTGCCGAAGATGAAGATGTTGCTGAGAGAATGGGGGTCTCTTTAAAAGAGTTCTACCAACAGCTGGACTCTGTCAGGGGAATATCCATCATCTCTTTTGATGATCTGCGTCCGGCAATGGAAGAGGGCGAAGAGTGGGATGTCCTGGATGTCATGGCAGATCCCAATGTGGAAGATCCCATCGAGACACTCGGACTGCAAGAGATGCGTTTGGCTTTGAGTGAAGCCATTGGCGGTCTTCCAGAAAAAGAGCGTCTTGTGGTGACTCTATACTACTTTGAAGGTTTAACAATGCATGAAATTGGCGAGGTGCTAGGGTTGACTGAGTCGAGAATTTCTCAGTTGCACTCTAAAGCTGCTCTTAGGATGAGAGCTAGAATTCGTCGTATTCAAGGTAAAATATAACCATGTCTTTCTCTTATTGGAATTTACTTGTTGTCCTCTGTTTTGTTATCTTATACTTGGGTGTAGCTCTGGTTTTTGTTCAGCTGCGCCGTTTTCGTGATGAGATGCACCAGCTAGCTGCTCTCAATGCTGCTGCCAACAAGGAAAATGATGAATCTCGCAACTGTGCTGAGGTTATTTTACGGCGATTGACATCTTTTGAGTTGAACATGACTACAACTCTTGAGGCGATACCAATCCAGTTGAAAGCCGATCTGGAGACCATCCAGGGTGAGTTACGTTTTCTAGCTCAACCCCAAACATCACCTGCAGTTGCTCAACCTCCTGCTGAGAGTCAAAGTAGCATGAGAGGAGGTGGCACCAACACAGATTCCGACTCTTATCGCGAGGCGAGGCTATTGTTGGCAAATGGTGTCGATGAAGAGCGGGTGGTTAACGAGACCGGATTAACGGTAGAAGAGGTTAGTTTGCTAAAAAGAATGACCAACACCAGTGTAAGCGAAGATGAATAGTTAAATAGCCTTAATTAGACCCCGATATTTTATCAATGTTGGGGTTATCAGAGGTCTTAAGATAAATGGTTATCTCTGGGACCATGTCCCCCCCCAGTGGGACAACATCTGCACAATCATCCGCAAAATCTTCCCCTCCAACAGTGGGACAGGTTATGCAGGGTCGAGTCTCACAAACCTCCGGCAATAATCAGGGGGTTATCCGTTTTCCCGATGGTAGTAGTTTCAGTTATACAGGAGCCACACTTAAAGCTGGCGAACAGGTGCAGGTAGAAGTCATGCGTCTGGCTCCTGAGATGGTATTTCGTCTGGCTACCAGCACATCAGGTGCAGCAGGTCGTTTGGCAATGGGCGCTGAACAGGCTCTCATGCGTGGCCCCGATATTTTTGCACAGCTATTATCCCAAGCAGGTGGTAAATCCAGTTCCGCCCTGAACATGGGTCTGCAATCTCCACTACTTATTTCTGGTAAGGGTGATAATATGGCGGCTATTTTACAGCGGGTTCTGCCCAATGTCTCAGCTGCTGGGTTGCTAAAGGGTGATGCGTCAGGTGTTGCTAACCTTTTGCAAGGGGGAAGATCAGATATCGCTGATGCTATTCGCCTGTTACGTCAAGCAGCTGCTGACCTACGTCCTGCAACAGGAGCTGTGGGTGACGCAGCAGCAGAGCTAAATGCCACCAGAACATCCCTGCAACGTTTGGGGGATATGATGGCTATGCAGGATATTCTACCTAGAGCTGCCCCTAGTCATGATGGCGAGACCTTTTTGGGTTATCGTCTTTTCTGGTTGACAGAAGGTGGGCTGGGGGAGGCGGTATGGCGTAGGGAGCAGGCTCGGCAGGGTGGCGGTAGCGACAATGAAGAGATCACCTCAGTTCTTTTAACACTGAACATGACAAATCTGGGTCCGGTACAGGCACGGATTGCCTATGGTGAAAAAAGTCTGTTAATCTCCATAGGAGCTGAAGATGAAGATGCGCTATCATCACTGCGTTCTAGCATAGGTGAACTACGTGGTCAGCTGATTCAAGCGGAACTTCCATTGCGAGCTTTAGAGCTTTCTCGATTATCAGGTGGTGAGATAAAAGAGCATCGTCTGCAATCTTTAGGGGTTGGTGCTGGTTTCTCGGCTGAGGTGTGAGGATTTGTGAGTAGGTTATGAGTGATAAGGACGCAGCGGAGATTCGCCGGGAGGCAGTTGCCTTACGCTATCGCAAAGGCAGCGATCACGCCCCCCGTGTTACTGCAACAGGCAAAGGCCGAATAGCAGAAACCATAATGAAAAAGGCCGAAGAGGCCGGGGTCACTCTCATGGAAGACCCCGACCTGGTATCATTGCTTGGTAAAGTCCCCGTAGGAGAGACAGTACCAGCTCCCTTATATAAAGCCGTGGCAGAGGTTCTAGCCTATGTTTACCGCATCAACAAACGGGTGACATAAACCACTTTGATCTACCTTAGCAGATCAAAAAGCTGTGGTTAGCTCTTTATTTGGATTATTCCACCGATCAAACTATGAAGCAAATCTCAGTTTTGCCTTTTGGGCTGCTTGGGCCTCTGCCTCACTGTAAGAACTCCCTGACCATAACAGGTCGTAAGCAACCTCTTCGTTACCATTTTCGCACAACTCCAGAACATCCAAAAATAGCGGCTGAAAGGTTTCTGAGCGATGTGATTGTTCATGGTCCTCAAATGAACGCCAAAACGTCATGACCAATGCTTCTTTTCCTTTCAGGTTGCTCTGCACCACTTTTCCTGTAGTTGACCCTTCGTTGGAAATATCGCCACTGTTAATACAGACAAAACCCCCTAGAAAACCGGAATTGGAATGGTAGGTTTTAACATTTTCACACAACACGGCAACACGCTCTTCTAAGTCATCTAAACTATACTGTTGTTTCAGAATCAATCTATTAACAGTTATAACACCATCTGGTGGCATTCCATTTATCAATGCAGACATATCATTTCTCCAAAAAAAACATTATTTAAAATATAGGACACATATAGTACTAGATCAGTTCCTGAAACCTGTTTTTAAAAATGCTTTTAACATATTTTTATGTATAAAATGTTAGCGTATATTATCTTAAAATTATGAGGTTTGATGGGCTTGTTGCTGGGTTTGATCGATAAATTTGTCTCAGGTAGCTGATAAATCTTTGTGAGTTTTTTTTATGGCTTTGATAATCTGCTTTGCATAATCATAAACTGCATAATAAAAAACCCCTTTTTTCACCAATACATTGCCCAATAGGGTATACTCATGGCAAAATTGCCGTTGGTTTTGTGGCCCCCTTTTTTTTGCGAGAAGTAACATGGGATATCGTGCTGTTTTTTTATTGCTTTTCTCTCTGTTTACCCTGTTTAGTTCAGGTTGCGGTCATAAGGGGGATCTGGTTGTCACCGACTCTCAGATTCAACCTGTAGAGCCGCCAGCAGATAATTCTTGAATTTTTGTATAGTTAAGAGTTTTTATGGATTTTTTTCGTTACGTCAATAACCAGTTGCACTGTGAAGATGTTCCTTTGAGTAAAATTGCTCAAGAGGTTGGAACTCCTTTTTACTGTTATTCCGAACAGACCCTTAAACGCCATATTCGGGTGTTTCAGGAGGCGTTTGCCCCTATTTCTCACCTTATCTGCTATTCAGTCAAAGCCAATAGTAACCTTGCTGTTTTGGATAGCTTGGTTAAAGAGGGAGCAGGATTTGATATTGTTTCAATAGGCGAGCTGGAACGAGCAAAACGGGTGGGGTGTCCCGGGAAAAAAATTGTTTTTTCCGGTGTTGGCAAAAGACGTGATGAAATTCAAGCTGCATTGGACTATGACATATTGATGTTCAATGTAGAGAGCAAAAGTGAGCTTTTACGCCTGAATAATATTGCAGGTGAAATGGGTACAAAGGCTCCAATTGCTCTCAGAGTCAACCCTGATGTTGATCCTAAAACCCACCCCTATATCTCCACAGGGATGCGTACCAATAAATTTGGTATCCCTTACGATAAAGCTTTGGGTTTATACCTTGAGGCGAACTCACTAGATAATATCGAAGTCTTGGGGCTGGATTGTCACATCGGCTCCCAATTGACATCTTTAGCTCCATTTGTTGATGCTCTTTTACGGGTCTTAAGTCTGGAAAAAGATCTTTATGAAGCTGGTATAAAATTACAATATATCGATTTGGGTGGCGGTTTGGGAATTCCCTATGAGGAGGAGCAGGTTCCCCCCCATCCAGAGCATTATGCCGGGGTATTGCTAGCTGAACTGAACAACCGCAATGTCACCCTGATTCTAGAACCAGGCCGGGCTATCTCAGGTAATGCCGGAATATTGGTTACTGAGGTTGAATATATAAAACAGGGTGAGACAAAACGGTTTATCATTACCGATGCCGGGATGAACGATCTTCTACGTCCAGCCCTGTATGAGGCATATCATTCTGTTCAACCAGTGGAACGCCGTTTTGGACGCGAAGAGTCTGTCTGTGATGTGGTGGGGCCAATCTGTGAATCTGGTGATTACTCTGCACGTGAGCGACTACTCCCAGAGTTTCAAGAGGGTGAGCTACTTGCAGTTCGCTCTGCTGGTGCTTACGGTTTTGTTATGAGCAGCAACTACAACAGCAGACCAAGGGTTGCTGAGGTAATGGTACGTGGAGATAAATTTGCAGTTGTCCGTCGCCGTGAGACTATTGAACAACTAATGGAAAATGAGAGCCTGTTTGCGTTATGACCCTACCATTTATAAAAATGCACGGTCTTGGCAACGATTTTGTTGTTTTTGATCACACCAAAAATCCCCACGAAATCACAGCGGAGCTGGCAGCCAGACTGGCAGACCGCCGTTTTGGGGTGGGGTGTGATCAGGTCATTCAGCTTTTGGCTCCTACACAAAATAGAGCTGCGGTCCATGCCGAGATGCGAATTTACAACGGTGATGGCTCCCAGGCGGAAATGTGTGGAAATGCCGCCCGTTGTGTTGCTAAATATCTTAGACAAACCTTAAATTTACCAACAGAAACTTTAACTATCCAAACCTTGGCTGGTCTTATTAAAATTCAACCCAAAGGGGGAGGGTTGGAGGCAGTAGACATGGGTAAGCCAATCTACGGCAAAGCAGGGGAGCCAATCAAAACCAAGACAGGCACAGAATATAAATTTACCCAGGTCTCCATGGGCAATCCCCACTGTGTAATTTTTCTTCCCACACTTGATGGGTTTCCCCTGGCCCAAGAGGGGTCGCTGTTAGAGAGTCATAAAAGATTTCCCCACCGGACTAATGTTGAATTTGTACAGGTGATCGACCCCAAAAAGATACATATGCGAGTTTGGGAACGTGGAGCAGGAATAACTCTTGCTTGTGGAACTGGTGCTTGTGCTGCTGCTGTTGCAGCCGTGTTGAACGGTCATACCCAAAGAGAGGTAGTTGTCAAGCTGGATGGGGGAGACTTGGATATTTTATGGCGCAGTGATGATCATGTGATCATGACCGGGCCAGCTACGATTAGTTTTCATGGTGAAATAAATTTTTGACGGAAATAATGCAATGCACTTTATTGATCTACAAATTCAGTATCAAAAATATAAAAAAGATGTTGATGCTGCAATCCAGAAGGTGTTGGATTCATCCAAATATATAAGTGGCCCAGAAGTTCATGAATTAGAACAAACACTTGCAGATTATGTGGGAACTGTCCATGGGGTTGGTTTCTCTTCCGGTACTGAGAGCTTGAAAGCAACTTTGATGGCATGGGAAATAGGCCCTGGAGATGAGGTAATAACAACTCCATTTACCTTTATTGCATCTGGTGAGGTGATCGCTGTTATAGGAGCAAAACCTGTTTTTGTCGATGTCGATCCCAACACCCTGAATATCGACCCAACAAAAATTGAAGCAGCCATAACCCCAAATACAAAGGCGATTGTTCCTGTTAGTCTCTATGGGCAATGTGCCAACTTAAGTGCAATCAATGCCATTGCCCAGCGTCATAAAATCCCGGTTTTAGAAGATGGTTGCCAATCTTTTGGTGCAGTCCACAATGAAGAACGTTCCTGCGGTATCAGCAGTGCTGGAGCTACCTCTTTTTTCCCAGCTAAACCGCTTGGCTGTTATGGCGATGGGGGCATGACATTCACCAACGATGAAAATTTAGCCAACAGATTACGAATTATAAGAGAACATGGTCAGGCTGCCCGTTATCGTCACGCCATGCTAGGTGGAAATGGTCGTCTGGATACCATCCAGGCAGCAGTTTTACTGGCTAAATTTCCTTTTTTTGAGGAGGAGATAGAAAACCGCCAAAAGGTGGCAAACTACTATCTATCCAATCTACCAAAAGAGGCACGACCGCCAACCATCCGCCCTGATAACAAGAGTGTCTTCTCCCAGTTTACCATCAGAATAAAAGAACGGGATAAAATACAAAGACTATTATCAGAAAAGAAAATACCCACAGCCATCCACTATCCTGTACCACTGCATAGACAACCTGTCTTTGCCTATCTGGCCCATAAAGCAGATGATTTTCCCGTTGCCCAAAAAGCAGCATCAGAGGTTTTATCACTACCCATGCATCCCTTTATGACCATCTCTCAACAGGATCAAGTCTTGGATGCTCTAAGAAAATCTCTACAAGAGATCGGCGGTGAATGACGCTGAAAAAATAGCCAAACTAGAGGCACTATGTGCTGCCTATCGCCGTACCCTATTCAAAGTACCCCACAGCCGTGGGGACCACAGTGACCTATGCCGCATAAACAACGGCGGCGAAACCCCCGCAACCCCCGACCAGTGCTCTTGTCATGTAGGATTGGTGAACAAAATGTTAAAGGTGGAGGCCGATAATAGTAATACCTGATTGGTTCTTCGCTTTAATTGGTAAAGACTACTTTGTCACTGGAAACTATTTTTAAATATTTTATTGGTGTTTTTGAATATATCAAGTACAAAGGGTTAGTAAGATATTGAAATACAGACATATTCCAGTGTGGTATTATTTTGCCCTAACTGCTATAATGTCCCTTAATTATCTATTAACTTAGCTACCGGATAAAGATCAATGGCCACAGTTGCTTTTAGAGTGCAAAGTAAGGATTTGCCAAAAAGTTGGGCAGAAAAGGTCGGAGCCAACCCTGATACTGAGGTAGAGGTCACCCTATGCACTGATAATCAGCAAGGTTTGGATTTAAATAAAGAAATTCAAGCTAAAGGGTTAAACCTCAAAAACAACCCTGCAATTGGTATGTGGGCAGGTCGCAAAGATATGCAAGATACATCTGAATACCTTAGAAATTTAAGACAGCCACGCAAATTTACAAATCTTGATTGATACAGATGTTCTAATTTGGGCTTTTAGAGGTAAAGCAAAAGCCACAGATTTTCTAAATACAAACCAAGGCTTTTTTATCTCTATCATTACCAATTTGGAACTCATACAAGGTACTTTCAACAAACAAGAACTGCATAATATAAAACTAGCTCTTAAAATACGGCAAACTCAAAACCTCCCTGTAAATAACGAAATAAGCCAAGAAGCAATAGGTCTAGCAGAGAACTATTTTCACAGCCATGCTTTAGGTATAACTGATGCTCTAATAGCAGCAACTGCTATACATTTTAACTTGCCTTTAGTTACTGGTAGCATAAAACACGTTGCTTTTTTAAAGAGCAAAGGTTTAAGAGTTGTTCCCTTTAGAATCAATTAGATAGCTAAAATAATGTTCTAGATCAAGCTAATTTGTGTATGATGATCTGGTATAATTAAACAACAAGCAAACTCTCAAACCGTTTAGCAAGATCTACCAAAGAAAAATTTGTTGCTTTACAGATTTTGTGAAGTTCTATTAAGTCAAGTCGACGTTCTCCAGACTCATATTTACTTACAAAAGATTGCGGCTTCCCTAGCTTTTTCGCCAATTCAACCTGACGTAAACCAGCTTCCTTCCTGATTTCCCTAAGCAATGATTGCAATTTTGCTTGCTCTGAACTGTGAATGCTTTTTTTCATGTGGGCAAGAATGCACCCAATGGCATAATATCCCAAAACAGGATATAATGCTGTTAGGTGCATTACAATTAGAAATTGGAAATCATATGGAAGAGCCTATATTTAAAAATCGCTATGTTGCTATTTCTGGAAACATGGAATATATGACACGTGAGCAAGCAGTCGTTAAATTGCTAGAAGTTGGAGCAAAACCAGTAGATATGGTTCACAAACAGACAGACCTGCTAATAGTCGGTAAAAGGCCATGTTGGAAGAGAAAACAAGCTTTGGAGTTGGGTATTCCAATGATTGTTGAAAGTGATTTTCTTTATCATTTAATTATTGAGGGTAAAATTAAGCTATAGGACACATTTTATTAACAAAACTAAATCGTTAAATAGCGATTATGTCAAAACTATTCTTAACTGTTGAGGCATGGAAGAAAGATTATCATCCAGGTGTTGAGGATGACGACAATGACAGGCGAGAGATAAATTTTAATCTTCATGAGTATGGAGAAAAGCTTGCTGATAAGATTATTGCATCATTGAAAGATCCAGAGATAAGCTCTTCACAAACATCTAAGCTTAACATAAATTCATAAGATTTTATCAGTTTAAAAAATATAGGCTCAGGATGTGCAGTGAATGTAACAGTAAGTTTTTTTGATCAAAATACACATTACTTATAAAATAATTTCCAGCTCAAGCAGTTTCTTTTTACACTCAATACCCCCCAAGCCACTATATCCTCCCAAGCCGTTTACAGCTACTACTCTGTGGCAGGGGATTATTATGGGGATTGGGTTGGCTCCTACTGCTTGGCCTATTGCTCTTGGGGCTGTGTTTAGTTTTTTTGCTACTGTGCCGTAGGTCTGGGTTTTGCCTGGGGGGATTTTTAGTAGTTGGTTCCAGACTTTGTTTTGAAATTTTGTTCCTTTGGGGTTTATGGGGAAGTTTATTGGGTGGGGGTGCTGGTTGTTTTTAAAAAATTGCGCTAACCAGTTTTTGGCTTCTTCCCATGTTTTTCTGTCAGCTTTGTTTGTTGGGGCTGGTAGGCTATGCCATGATAGCTTTGTTAATTTGCCGTTTTCTATCTCTAGCCAGAGATCTCCTACTGTTGTGGTTATGGCTGGTTTTGGTTTGTTTGTCATTTTTGGTATATATTTTTTATCTGGAAAATTGTTTTTGCCATTGTTAGGCAAAGGACGTTATAAAAGCAGAAAAAACCCATGAAGCCGGGTTTTTTCTGCTTTGATAACTAATATGCTCGCCGGGACATTTTTTTAAAGGCAAAAAAATGTCTTTATAACCCCGGCGTTACGGCACAGGCTTGAACCTTGGGCTTCGCCCAAACCCACCAGGGAAATGATTCCCCTGGACCCCCACTAATATGGGCCTTTTTTTTTATACGTCTAGATTTGCCACGTTTAGAGCATTTTCTTGGATAAAATCACGCCTTGGCTCCACATGATCACCCATCAATGTGGTAAATACCAAATCCGCCTCTACCGCATCCTCTACCCTTACCTGCAATAGAGTTCTAATGGTTGGGTCCATGGTGGTCTCCCACAACTGCTCTGGGTTCATCTCACCTAGACCCTTATAACGCTGAACACTCGAACCACGCCGTCCTTCCGTAGTAATCCAGTTAATCAACTCATCCGGTGAATGGACAATCGCCTCTCTATTGGCCTTGGAAACTTTGGGGTTCTCCCCCAATACACCACTTATCTTTGCTGAGAGATCCAATAAATCCTGATAGTCAGCCATGTTAATCAATTTTAAATTCAACGTGGCTGTGGTCTGTACACCGCGGATAATCCGATCAATGGTTAAAACCTCACTGTTGGACTCATCATCATGGCTGATAAAAACCTCCATGCGAACATCATCCCCAGATCCTAAACGCAATTTTAATGAATCCGCAGCGGTTTGTGCTGCTTGACTGTTGGCTAAACTGGCTTGAGTGACTTGTGAATGTCCCGTCGCCTCTATCAACACCTCACGATTTGTATGACGAGCAAGACGATTTAAACATCTGATATAACGTCTTGTATCATGAATTACCGAGTTGATCTCCTCTTCACCCAACTCTCCCGAAGCACCAGTAATAGAGATGCCATCTGCACCTTCACTTAATAATATCTCGGTTAAGGAGTCCTCATCTTTTATATAACGGAAACTCTTGCCCTTACTTACCCTATATAGTGGCGGTTGAGCGATATATAGATAGCCACGCTCGACAATCTCTGGAAATTGCCTGAAAAAGAAGGTCAAAAGTAACGTGCGTATGTGGGAACCATCAACATCAGCATCGGTCATGATAATAATACGCTGATACCTTAACTTGGCAATATCATACTCCTCTTGACCTATACCAGTACCCAAGGCGGTGATCAATGTGCCAACCTCCGCCGAAGAGATCATCTTATCAAAGCGGGCCTTCTCTACGTTTAGAATCTTACCCTTCAACGGCAATATTGCCTGATATTTGCGATCCCTTGCCTGTTTAGCAGAACCCCCCGCTGAATCACCCTCCACAAGATATAGTTCACACAAAGAGGGGTCCTTCTCTTGGCAATCAGCCAATTTTCCCGGTAGAGAAGAGATATCCAACGCACTCTTTCGTCTTGTTAACTCCCGCGCTTTTCTCGCAGCATCACGGGCTGCTGCTGCCTCCAAGGTTTTGCCAACTATCATCTTGGCTACTTGGGGGTTCTCCTCCAAATAGGTAGCCAAATTGGCAGAAACTATCGTTTCAACTGCAGTCCTAACCTCAGATGAAACAAGCTTCTCTTTGGTTTGTGATGAAAATTTTGGATCAGGAACCTTAACCGAGATAACCGCTGTTAAACCCTCACGACAATCCTCACCCGTTAAACTCCCCTTATCCTTTTTCAAAAGACCAGAGGAGACAGCATAGTTATTCAAGGTGCGAGTCAATGCTGCCCTGAAACCAGCTAGATGGGTGCCACCATCACGTTGCGGTATGTTGTTGGTAAAACAGAAAACATTCTCAAGATATGAGTCGTTCCACTGCAAAGAAACCTCAGCATAAACATCGCTTTTTTCCGCAGTAAAATATACCGGAGGCTCCATTATTGGAGTTTTGGCCTTATTGAGATACTCAACAAAAGAGCGAATACCACCCTCATATTGAAAATGGTGGGATTTTTCCGATACCTCCTCAGAAATATGGATATTTACCCCTGAGTTTAAAAATGATAACTCACGCAGCCGCTTTGAGAGCAGATCAAAAGAGTATTCGGTTGTGGTAAATATTTTGCGACTCGGAAGAAAAGTTATCTCTGATCCGGTTTTATCTGTATCACCAATAACCTTGATTGGCTCCACAGGGTCACCATCGGCATAGTGCTGTTCCCAGATCTTGCCTCCTCGGCGAATAGTCAATGTCAGCTTTTCTGATAAGGCGTTAACCACCGAAACACCAACACCGTGAAGTCCACCTGATATTTTATAGGAGTTTTGATCAAACTTGCCACCAGCATGAAGAACGGTCATGATAACCTCAGCAGCAGAACGCCCCTCTTCTTCATGCATTTCAGTGGGAATACCCCGACCATTATCGGTTACAGTCACCGAGCCATCACGACGAATAACAATGTTGATTAAATCACAATAACCAGCTAAAGATTCATCAATGGAATTGTCCACAACCTCAAATACCATGTGGTGCAGACCAGTGCCATCATCGGTATCACCGATATACATCCCCGGCCTTTTGCGTACTGCCTCCAGCCCCTTTAACACTTTAATGCTATCTGCCCCATAATCCTCCCCATTCAGTTCAATGGGAAGTTCACTATTCTCAGGGTTCGCTTTTTCTTCTTCTGGCGTGGTCATTTATTCATTTGCTCCGTCAATGTTTGAAACGCGCCATCAGCCACTAAAAATGTGGTAGATGGTTCTTCAAGTCGGGGAATCTCTCCAGTATTACAAGCAGTTAAAAAAATCTGCTGTTTTTGAAGACAAAGAAGTTTTACCAACCTCTCAATCCCCTCCCGGTCAAGTTCAGCTACCGGGTCATCCAATAAAAATAGTGGGGCCTCCCCCACACTCTCTTGTAACAGACTGGCCTCAGTTAACTTCAAGGCCAAAATAAACCTTTTTCTTTGACCCCGTGAGCCAAACCGGGCCAACAAGCGACCATCAATTAAAAACGGCATATCATCCCGGTGAGGACCAATTGATGTCGCACCAGTACGTTGATCACTACCCCGGCTTTTTTTCAACATCTGCCGATAGTGTATCGCTAAATCACTCTCTTTCTCAGCATCTTTATAGCGGTCTAGTTGGCAAGATAGACGTAACATAAAACGCTCTGGGTCCAGGGCCAGTGCCTCAAGATAGTGGGGAATCTGCTCAACTATCTTTTTTACCACCCTTCGACGTCGATAGGTAATTGTCGCTCCCAACGTCGCTAACTGCTCTTCCCAGGCACTCAGCTGTTGCCCATCCATACACCCGGTTTTCAGCAATTTATTGCGGGCTTTTAACGCACCATGGTAATCACGTGCCGTTGCAGCGTGTTGGCGAATGGCTGAAAATACCACCCAATCAAGATAATCCCGCCTCTCCCCCGGACCACCCTGAACTAAACCGGGTGAGTCAGGAGTTGAAACCACCGCTGCCAATACCTGACCCATGGCAGATGCCAATGACATGGCCTTACCGTTTAACCTGGCTGTTTGTCGCTGTTTCTCTCCGCTAAATTCAAGTTTGTGGGTCAAGCCCATGGCCTGGGTGATGCCTTTTAATCTATACCCCGGCCTACCATGATAACCCATAGCACCCGGAGTGGCTTTGCGAAATGATCTTCCTGTCGCTAAAAGGGCTATGGCCTCCAATAGATTGCTTTTTCCCTGACCATTTTCCCCAATTATCAGGTTAAACCCAGGACTGAACTCCAAGGTTGCATCACCAATATTGCGAAAATCGTGCAGGCGCAAACTTTCTAAAAACAAGGCTAAACACGCATAGGCATCAAGACAAACAGGGCGTTATCTTTATCTGGGTCAAACACCAAAGATGGAGCCTCATCATTAAGCAGCATGAACTGCACCTGCTCACCATCCATAGCGGTTAAAATCTCTCTTAAATAACGAGCATTAAAACCAACAGTAATGGGCTTTTCACCCTCAAACTCCACTTTAATTGGTTCTTCACCAGCCTCCTGCTCTGGGTTGTTGGACGAAAGCAGCATAGAGTCCTTGGAAATCGCCATACGAATACCTCGGGATTTCTCATGGGATAGTACCGACATCCGTTTAACAACTTCATCAAGTTGCGTCCTGTTCATGGTCAAGCCCAGGTTGTTTTTATTGGGAATAACCCGCCGATAATCGGGAAATTGACCCTGAACCAATTTTGATATCAAGGTAATGTCCGGCTTGATAAACTGGATGTGGGTAGCACCAACCACCAACTCAACCTCTTTATCCTCCTCTTCCAACAGTTTTTTTATCTCAAAAACCGCCTTCTTCGGAATAATGATCTCAACCGGATCTTTAACAACCCCATCATCCAATACCTGCTCTACCATAGCCAAACGGTGAGTATCAGTTGCTACCATTCTCGCTTTACACAGCTCACCCTCACCCCGATTAGGGGTCAGCTGAAAGAAAATACCGTTTAAAGTAAAAC
Organism: Magnetococcales bacterium; assembly: GCA_015232405.1. Classification (GTDB taxonomy): domain Bacteria; phylum Pseudomonadota; class Magnetococcia; order Magnetococcales; family JADFYX01. The sequence continues at coordinate 23,888 of JADFZS010000022.1, forward strand.
GGGTATCGTCATATGACATGGCAAAATGGGTTTTGTTGACCATTGAGAGCAAAATATCCCGCTCAAAAACATGCCGTTTGTCCCCTACTGCTTGGGGTATCTCAGGAAAAGCTGAACCGGGAAAGCCGGAAATGGTAAATTTTGCCTGACCAGAGCTTAAACGAAGACGGTTGTTGGCCTCCTGACGTATATGTATCGTTCCATCTGGTAGTTCACGAACAATTTCAAAGAGGGTTTTTGCATTTACTGCCAGACTACCATTATCTCCGATTTCCGCTTCACAAACCGTACGTAGTGAAACCTCCAAGTCAGTTGCCGATACTGTGAGTATATTATCCCCGGTCTCAAGGAGGGCATTACCAAGTATAGGCATGGTATTGCGTCGCTCTACCACTGTTTGAATGCGAGTGAGAGCCTTGAATAATGGATCTTTATTAATATGGAATTCCATATGGCAAACCTTGATAATTTATGGTGATTATTAGTTCGGAGCTATCCTTAGTTGCTTAACATCTCGGTTAACGCATTGAGTTCACGAGCTAAATTTTTGTTAACTTTAAGTTTTTTTGCCACCTGACTAACAGCATACAAAACAGTGGTATGGTCCCGGTTACCAAACATTTTACCAATAATAGGATAAGAGCTATCGGTTAACTGTTTACAAAGATACATTGCTACCTGCCGAGGATGGCTGAACAGTCGCGACCGCTTATTAGAGCGAAGATCTTGGGGTGTTACCTTATAATATGCTGCCACTGTACGCTGAATTTCATCTATTGTTATCTGACGACTATCCGGGCCACGCATGATATTACGCAGTGACTCCTTGACCAAAGCCATGGTAATGGGCTCTTTTTCCATAGAGGCCAATGCAAACAACCTTACCAAAGCCCCCTCTAGCTCCCTGACATTGGTATGTATCGCATCAGCCAAGAAAAATGCCACATCATCTTGCAGTTCGATATTCTCCATCATCGCCTTCTTTTTGAGAATAGCAACACGGGTCTCAATGTCTGGTAGATAAATATCCACCACCAAACCCTGGGCAAATCTAGAGCGTAGCCTCTCTTCTAAAAACTCTATCTCCTGTGGCAGAGAGTCTGAAGTGAGAATAATCTGCTTATTGGCCCCATAAAGGGCATTGAAAGTATGGAAAAACTCTACCTGAGTACCGGTTTTGCCAGCAAAAAATTGAATATCATCAACCAATAAAATATCTATGGAGCGAAACTGCTCTTTAAATTGGTTGGCTGTGCTCTGACGAATGGACTCCACAAACATGGTCATGAATGTCTCAGAAGAGATCAGCTTGATTTTTTTCTCGGGGAATTTCTCAATAATTTGATGGGCTATGGCATGAAGCAGATGGGTTTTACCCAGACCAACACCACCATGAATATAAAGAGGGTTGTAGGTTGCCGCCGGGTTGTCCGCCACTTTGGATGCTGCTGCATGGGCAAAGGAGTTACAATCTCCCACCACAAATGTATCAAATTTATAACGATCTAAAAGACCGATATCAGCAGGAGTACTTACAGCAGGTGTTGCTGTTTCAATAGTTTTTGTTGCAATTGGCTCCGGTTCCGGGGGAGGGGTAACTGGTGTTGCGTCTGGGTCGGTACGAAATGCCAACCTTACCTCCTGTCCACTGGCCTCCTGATAGGCAGTTTCCAGCAACACACCATAATGATCCCTCACATACTCAGCCGAAAAATCGTTTTTGGTCAAAATTTCCATCTTACCGTTGGCCAGTTTTTCACCAGGACGCAATGGCCTAAGCCACAGATCATATATCTGTGGGGCTATCTGTTTCTGAATGGTCGTCATGACCTTTGGCCAAATATTTTCCATAAATCTCAACAAAATCAAAGTTATGTCTGTTGTTTTAACAGCCAGTTAACAATAACATTTTGAACATAAGAGGTGATACGCAAGTTACAATAATAACGCTGACTAGAATAACATATTATGGAGACTTAGCATGGATATTTCGTGCTTAAAATACCATATCAAGAATAATTGCTGAAATATCAGTGCAAGAGACGTTTTAATAAATTTCAGCCATCCACAATAACCCCCTCTTCTTAATAATAATGCCTTCCAACCCCCTGTGTCGAACCTTTATCAGTAAGTTTCTTTAAAAAAAATTAAAAAAATTTTTTGTAGCTTAACACATTGAATTAACGGGTTATTAAGATAGTGTCACTGCTAAATTTCTGCCCCTAGAACTAAAAAAATACATTTTTTTTCTAAAGCAAGATTATGTATTGCCGATAAAAAGAACAAGACGATTTTTAATTTAAGATAAATATGTCGACAATGCGAAGGTGAAATGATGGCTACACATGATCAAGAAGCATTGGATAATGCTTTATCAAGGCTACAGGGTATATGGAGTTCTCCTGTTCCTATATTTAGGTTTGAACTGGAGATCAAAAGGTTGGAGAAGATTGTTTCTGAGTATCGACGACACGATCCTATAAGAGCGTTTTATCTGTTGGGGTTGGCAGCAACCTTGCGTGAAGATAAAGAGGATATGCACAGATTCTTTTTTAACTCATTGACCCATAGTGGTAATGATCCTGATGTTCGTCATGGATATGCTGCATGTCTCTCCCGTATGGGATTTTATCAAGAGGCCAGAAAGCAGTATGAGATTATATACTTGCAAGATTCTCAAGATCTTGGGGTATTGGCGGAGTTGATAATTTCATCTTTGGCTTCTGGTCGAATACAGGAGGGGGTGCGCTGGATAGCTCGTTGGAGCAAGCTTAACCCCAACCGTCCATTTAAAGAGGCGGAGACAATAACCAAAAATGGTGCTCTGCTAGAAAAATTTGGTATCTCAGACGATCAGGTGGAACATCTACAATCTTTAGCCATGAAGATTTTGGAAAAGGAGTGTAAGCAGATAAAAACAATTAACTATCGTGGGATACCTGAATCTAATCCCGAGCGCATTGATGCCAGCTTGATAGTTGATGATTCGCCAGAGGAGGTTAAAAGGTTGAATGGCAAGCTAAACCAGATGCTCGCCACAGCCCCAACCCCTCGTAAGGTGGCTGATGTGCTGGTGTTTAACTTTGTAACTGAAGATGCCTCATCTTTATAAATAGACTTTGTTAACCCCTTTTACCAAAAAAGGTTAAAGAGTTGAGTTAACAGAGTAAAACAGTTGTTTGTTGCGATTTGAGCCATCGCACTTTTAGGATCCCTTCTAAGGGATCCTTTTTTTTTACCTGTTGCCAAATAAAAGCAGTAAACTTGTTGTTGCATAACACACAGGTTGCAACATATCATGATCAGCAGCGCAGTCTCTATTTTGTTGTCTTTATTAATATTTGTATCTTGCTTTGCGAAATAGCTTTTAAAAGTTGTTTTAAATAAGGAAAATAGAGAATAAACCTGTGACTATTGCAATTAGAAATTTTTATATCAATCATACTGTTAGCCTATTAAAATGTAGTAATAAACATGAATGAAGCAGCAAGTTCACCCAACAATGGTCAACAGCAAATCAGTGTAGATGCTGGCTATAAACTGGCAGTTGAACATTTTAATGCCCAACAATTTGCAGAAGCTGACCAGTTGTGTACAGCTATATTGCAAGTTGCTCCTCAACACTCAGATGCCATAAATCTACTTGGGGTAATAGAACAAAAAAATGACCGTCATGATTTGGCAGTCCAACAATTTCAAAAAGCCATACAAATTAATGGCAACAATGCACTTTTCCATTATAATTTGGGAACCTCCCTCTATCCTTTGGGACAAATTGAGGCTGTTGTTGAGGCGCAAACCAGGGCAATTGCCCTACAACCCCAATATGCGGAGGCCTACAGCAGCCTTGGTAACGCTCTAACCGAGCTAGGTAGATTGGATGAGGCCATCGATTGTTTGCAAAAATCAATTGCCATAAATCCAAACATTGCAGAAGCTTACAACAATCTTGCTATTGCCAATAAAGCCCAGGGAAGACTTGTTGAGGCCCAACAATATTTACAAAAAGCAATTTTAATTAACCCCAACTTTATTATCTCTTACAATAATCTTGGTATTCTGCTTTATGAGCAGGACCAGCTTGAAGAGGCCGTAGAGGTTTTGCAACAAGCTATAGAAAATAGCCCAAACTATTCAGGTAGTTACAGCAACCTTGGAATTGTTTTTCATAAGCTGGGAAAATTACAAGAAGCCGAAGTAAATATTAAAAAATCCCTATCAATCAAGCCAGATTTTGCACAAGCTTATAGCAATTTAGGCTATCTTCTAGCTGAAAAGGGAGAGTTTGAGGAGGCCATAGCCAATTGTGAAAAAGCCATATCCATCAATCCTGCTGTTACTAGATTTCATGACAACCTGAAAAGGTGTAAAAAAGAGCTTTTAAATAGCTATATTGCCAACATAGGTCAGAGCTATCAAAAAGTTAAACTAGATGTAAATCAATTGATTTCTACAAAGCAAAAGAGCACTCCTATTAAACTTAATCTGCTGTTTTGCCCTTTTGTTGATCCCATAACCCCACCTTCTGGTATTGCGAGTCTGAAAGGTTACCTGGATAAATATGGTGATGCTGATGTCGATTGTATTGATCTAAACCTAGAATTTTATAAAACTTTAGCAAGTTATGAATGTAATCTTGATGTAAAGCCAATTGCTGATGCAAAAAAACTGTTTGCCAACAGCGATGATATGTTTGGTGATATTGATCTATACCGGGATTCTGCAGCTAAACTGTTTTATGCCCTAGATGGTTATACCGACTCCATCCAATATTCTTTGAGCAAGGATGAACCCAACTTCAAACAGATCATTATTGAACATCTTCTGCCCTTAGCATTAAAAGGTAAGCCAGATATTGTTGGTTTTTCGCTACTTTTAGAAGGTCAGCTGCTATTTTCGTTACTGTTGGCCCAAGAGATTAAAAAGGCAGACCCAAATATTATTGTTCTGTTTGGTGGGGCGGCAACATTATCACTGTATAAGCAGATAAAAAAATGTCCCTATGTTGACTTTATTTTTACTGATGCAGGGGAGCTATCTTTAAACGAGCTGTTAATCTCAATAAAAAATGGCAAACTTAACAATGATATACCGGGAATAACTTTTTATTCGCAAGGTATCTTTACGAAAAATAGTGCGGCCCCAAGTGATTTAAACCACGGCGCATACCCAGATTTTTCCGACTTAAATCTAGATAGATATTTCACCGATCAAGCTGTGGTTCCAATTTTATCCTCTAAAGGGTGTTTTTGGCGTCGTTGTAGTTTTTGTGAAGAGGGGTCCATCAATTTATACTCTACAGCCAAAGTAGATCGGGTTGTAAATGAGATAGAGCACCATGTTACCCAGGGTTATAGATATTTCCAGTTTGTCGATGAGATGATCTCGCCAAAACGTTTGAGAATGTTATCTAAAGAGATTATTTCAAGGAATCTAAAGGTCTATTTTTATGCCACTTTAAGACCTTCTGCCGATTTTAACAAAGAGACTATGGAGATGATGTTTGCGGCCGGATTCAGGTATGTTATTTGGGGGGTAGAGTCGTGTAATTCTCGGGTATTAAAGCTTGTAAATAAGGGCACAACAGTTGAATCTATACAAAATACCCTGAAATTTTCCAAAAATGCCGGCCTAAGAAACCATATTTTTATTATTATTGGTTATCCATCCGAAAAGCCCCATGAGCTATATGAAACAATGGAGTTTATCTACAACAACATAGATAACATCCATTTAGTCCACTCTGGTCCATTTCATCTTTGTGAGGGAACAGAGATACATACCAACCCGGAAAAATTTGATATTGAGATTAAACAAGGAGCAAATGACAACGGCTCCATAACCCCTGTATACAAGGTAGACACCACCGCCTATAAAGCTGAAGAGTATTTTAAATATTATCTAGACACATTTATTGATAAAGTACCGGATAACTATAGCTTCGCAAGATTTAGAGATCATGCTCTGATATACTATGCTAAATTTCCCATAGATAATTCGGAAGATAGAAAGAAAAAAGTGCCAAAACCAATACCTGCACGGATAAATTGATATAAAATTATTGCCCTAACTATAAAATATCTATCTTCAATTTTGTTTGAAAAAGCAACTTGTATTTATTCAAACATATCACCAACATTGACAGGCCTTCCCCTTAGCCAATCGGCAGCCTGCATTCTTTTTTTGCCGGGGTTTTGCACCTCTGTCAATATGAGGGTTCCTTCACCGCAGGATACCTCCGGGCCTTCATCATGGAGTTTAACTATCTCGCCCGGTTTTTGGGCTTTGCTCTGGCCTGGTTTACAACGGAAGAATTTTATACGTTTTTTTCCCAGCTGAGTTGAAGCTGAAGGCCAGGGATTCAAGGCTAAAATCTGTCTTTTGATCTCAATGGCAGTTTTGCTCCAATCAATATTTTCATCCTCTTTGGTCAATTTTTTAGCATAGGTAACACCCTCTTGGGGCTGTACCTCTGCTTTACATGTGCCAGCCATCATATCTTTAAGGGTGTCCATTAACAGTGCAGCTCCATTTTCGGCAAGAGAATCATGGAGATCACCCCCAGTCATATCTTCATTGATGGGAATCCGGGACATCTTTAATACAGGGCCGGTATCCAGACCTTTTTCCATCTCCATAATGGAGATACCTGTCTCTTTGTCTCCTGCCAATAAAGCTCTTTGTAGGGGTGCTGCCCCTCGCCAACGGGGTAGTATAGAGGCGTGAATGTTTATGCAACCCTTGGGTGGAGTTGCCAAAACCTCTTCTGATAAAATCTGCCCATAGGCAGTAACCACAACTAAATCAGGTTTTAACTCTTTTAGCTGTTGAACTGCTTCGGGATCACGCATTTTTAGTGGTTGAAAAACCGGAATCTCTGCCTCTTGGGCTGCAACTTTTACAGGAGTTGCTTGAAATTTCATGCCACGTCCGGTTTTTTTATCGGGTTGGGTAAATACACCAACTACATTTTGACCACCATCTATCAGGGCTTTTAAGGGGAGAACGGCAAAGTCAGGGGTTCCCATATACACAATACGCCATGGTTTCATCAGTATCTACTCCGATTTTTTTCTTTTTTTAAGTTTTTGCAGGATAATCGCCCGTTTTAAACGGGAGACATGATCGATAAAAAGCTGACCATCCAAATGGTCAATTTCATGTTGCATACAGACAGCCAAAAGTCCTTCGGCAGCAATCTCTACCTTATCTCCATCTTGATTTAGTGCATGAACAACCACCCGTTCAGCACGAATAACATCTTCGGTAAAATTTGGTACAGACAGACACCCTTCCGCCCAGACAATCTCTCCCTCTTGTTCGATAATTTCCGGGTTGGCCAGGGTTAAAAGATTATGGCTATCGCCACCATCATAGGTCTCGACATCTATCACGATAACCCTTTTTAAAACATTTACCTGTGGGGCGGCAAGGCCGATACCGGGGGCGGCATACATGGTCTCCACCATATCATCCATTAGCTTGACAATATCAGCCGATACTTCATCGACAGGATCTGCTTTGAGTTTTAAGCGTTTATCTGGGGCTGTTAAAATTGGCAGTAGGGCCATTGTTAAGATTTTTCCTTAAATATATATAACAAAATTATTGTCAGGGTTTTAGATCCATATTAACGATCACATTGAGGCTCTGTAGTACGGTCTAAGCATCTGATGAGGGTGATAATTTCTCCCTTAAACCCTGTAATAGTTTTTTATCTTTCTAACTTCTAAGACTCTATTAAAACCTTTTTTGTTTCTAGAGTTCAACGTCTTATAAAAAAGAGTGGGGATCTACATCCATCTCCACCCGTAATCTTGAGCCAGCAAGTTCCTCTGCCAAGCTCATAAGAGGGGTCAACGCCCGGTGCAGTTTACCCCCTGGATTCTCCTTGATTAACAGCTGCCAACGAAAACGGTTGCGTAGCTTGAATATAGGTGCTGGAGCTGGCCCCAGATAGATTACATCACTATTGGGTTGCAGTTTTTCTCTTAATTGCTGGCAAAAAAGTTCACCATTTTTTTGCACAGTGGATGATACCCGTAACAGTGCCATACGTAGGTATGGAGGGTATTGGGCTATATTGCGAAACTCTTTTTCGGTAGCTACAAAACCAGCAAGATTTTGTTCCATAACCGCTCTAATTGCATAGTGGTTGGGGTCAAAAGTCTGCACCAAGACCCGGCCCGGTATCTCCTCCTCACGTCCTGCCCTGCCTGCAACCTGGGTTAATAGTTGGAATGTTCGCTCTGAGCTGCGAAAATCTGGTTGGCAAAGAGAGGTCTCAGCTTGCACCACACCCACCAAGGCAAGATGGGGAAAATGGTGGCCTTTGGCAATCATCTGGGTACCTAAAAGTATGTCCAGTTTACGATCACGAAAGCCCTCTAATACAGTGGTTAAATCGATCTCACCTGAGGAGACCGAATCACGGTCTATTCTGGCAATTCGCGCGTTGGGAAATTTTTTTATTGCCTCTTTTTCCAGCTGTTCAGTACCGGGGCCAAAATGAAATAGGCTCAACTGCCCACACTTGGGGCAGATATCCATAACCCCCTGCCAAAAATCACAATAGTGGCAGACAAGTTTAGATTTGCCACGGTGAAAGGTAAGTGTTACCGAACAGTTGGGACACATAACCGCCTGTCCGCATTGACGACACAAAAGAGATGGGGCATAACCTCGGCGGTTTAAAAACAGTAAGACTTGCTGTTTTTTATCAAGGGTTTCATTGATAGCAGTGACAAGAGGGGGGCTAATGAGAGCCATACGGCTCATTTTATCTTTTAGCTCTTCTCCACCCAGATGAATTATCTCAATTTTTGGTGGTTTGGCTCCGGTTGCCCTCTGGCTTAAAACAAGCAGTGTATAACGACCAGCTTCAGCGTTGACCAATGATTCCAAAGATGGAGTGGCACTGCCCAACACCAGGGTAGCTCCTGCCTGTTTTGCCCTAACCACCGCCATATCCCGACCTTGGTATGGTACGTTACCCTCCTGTTTATATGAGCCATCGTGCTCTTCATCCACCACCACCAGACCAAGTTTATCAAATGGGGCAAATATGGCACTTCTTGCACCTATAACAACTTGAGCGTTGCCATCGCGGATATTGACCCAATGCTCAAACCGTTGCTTATCACTCTGGTCTGAGTGGAAAATAGCCAGTTTTACCTGGAAACGGTCTCGGTAGCGTTTTTCCAACTGGGGGGTGAGGGATATTTCCGGGACAAGTAGCAGAGCCTGTTTATTTTGGGCAAGACAGGCATCAACTGCTTGAAAATATACCTCAGTTTTACCGCTACCTGTTACCCCGTGAAGCAAAAAAGGGGTGAATTTACCATCTGTTATGCCAGCAACAATGGCCTCTACACACCCCATTTGTTGGGGGTTGAGGGTTAGCTTGCTGCTCTGTTTTGTTATGACTGTTGCCGTTTGGCTATGGTTTAGGTTTTCGGTTATAGGTTGGGTGGGTTCATCGGTATCATAGCGAGTGCGCCACTCATCTTGTATCGTTATAATTTTATTTGTAGCCAATGTTTTAAGGCGTGATTTTAAAGCTTGGCGACCAAATTTTTTCTCAAGAGTAGCAATGGTGAGCTGTTTTTTACGGCTTTGTTGTATAGCTTCAGCTATGGGTTTGTGGCTGGCATTTAGTTTATCTATGCTGCCTTCACCTCGCCAAATAGCATTTTGGTGTCGTTTAAAACGCAGGTGTCCCGGCATGGCGACAGATACCACAGAGCCAATGGGTCTGAGATAATAACGGGAGATCCAGTCCAACAAAAAAAGCAACTCTCTGTCTAATAATGGTTTTTTTGTCAGTAGCTCAGTTATGGAGCGAATTTCACCGCCACTCCAGCTCGGTTTTTCTTGAATTTGCCAAACCACCCCAACCCGCTCTGTTCTTGCCACGGGAACCAGTACCAGAGATCCAGGTTCTGCCTCCATATCAGGAGGCAGTTTATAGGTAAACAGAGACCGTTTGGGAATTGGCAGGGCAATTTGGGCAAACATTTATAGCTAGAGTATAAACCGGGAAAGATCCTCATTTTCAGAGAGGTCTTTTAATTGGGTACGAACATATTCCCCGTCTATCTCAACTGTTTCACCATGACGGTCTGGAGCGGTAAAGGAGAGTTCGTCAAGTAATTTTTCCATGACGGTATGGAGCCTTCTGGCTCCGATATTCTCTGTGCTTTCATTGACATGGGCTGCTATCTCGGCAATGGCACGGATGGCATCTTCATGAAAGTTGAGCTTTATCTGCTCTGTTGCCAGCAGTGCCTCATACTGTCTGGTCAGGGCATTTTCCGGCTCGGTCAATATACGTACAAACTCCTCCACCCCAAGATTTTGCAGCTCAACCCGAATGGGAAGACGACCTTGAAGTTCAGGTAGTAGATCAGAGGGTTTAGATAGTTGAAAAGCACCGGAAGCAATAAATAGTATATGGTCTGTTTTAACCATACCGTGTTTGGTGGTAACAGTAGTGCCTTCGACAAGAGGCAACAGATCACGTTGTACACCCTCTCTAGATACATCGCCACCACCACGCATTTCAGCACCACGAGCGCAAACTTTATCCAGCTCATCTAAAAAGACGATGCCATACTGTTCAACTCGTTCCAATGCCGTGCGTTTGGTTTTATCTTTGTCCACCAACTTGGAAGCCTCTTCGTTGGTGAGAAGTTTTAACGCCTCCTTGATGGTAACCCGTCGGGTGCTTGATTTACCCTTACCCAACATACCACCAATCATCTCTTGAATGTTGATACCCTCCATACCTTGGGGGGTGAATACCTCCATGGTAGGTCCGGTATTTGGCTCCATGATATCCAGCTCCACCTCTCTTTCATCTAAACGACCTTCACGGAGCATTTTTCTGAATTTCTGCCGGGTACTTGAGTTCTCCTCAGAAGGAGCAGGTCTGCTTGTCGGCTCGTTTTGATTAAAAATATTGCCTAAAGCGTTGGAGTTATTATCCTGTTTTGATGGTGGTGGGGAGAGAAGTACATCCAAAATTCTCTCTTCCGCCAGATCTTCGGCTTGACGACGAACCGATTTTTTCGACTGTTCGTTGGCCATTTTTATCGCCATGTCCATAAGATCCCTTATTATGGACTCCACATCACGACCCACATATCCCACCTCGGTAAATTTTGTCGCCTCTACCTTGATAAAAGGGGCGTTGGAGAGCTTTGCCAAGCGACGGGCGATTTCGGTTTTACCCACTCCGGTTGGGCCGATCATGAGAATATTCTTGGGGTAGACCTCTTCCCGCATCTCTGGTTCTAGAAGCCTTCTTCGCCAGCGATTACGAAGGGCAATGGCTACGGCACGTTTGGCATCATTTTGCCCAATTATATAGCGGTCCAGCTCAGAGACAATTTCACGGGGGGTATATTCTGACATTTATAACTCTTAAATAATTTTTGTAGCTTAACGCTTTGTTTACGAAGGGTAAAAAAATATGTAACAGGTATCCAATCAAGGTCTGTATCACCACACCCGTTTAGAATATACAATTCTGCTACAGTGACAAGTATAAACAGTTAATCTTATGTTACCAAGCAAACTGGGACTTTGATTTGTAAATTGAAGAAAAGTTTTTACAATATTTTCACAACATTGCTAAAACACCAGAATGTTAGGGATAAAATCAAGAGTAGGGGAAGATTCCTAAATAGTTATTGTGGCTGTTACCTCTGTGTTGATATTTGTTGGGGAGGTGGGGGAGGTTTGACGGTAAAATATCCAACAGAACTTTTTTTTGCTAAAGCTTCATATCTTTGGAATATAAAATCCTCTTCGTTGGATATTCTTACTCCTAAGAGTTGAATAATAAAATCAAGCTCATTCATTGCCGAATTTGAAGCTAACCCACTGTCACAATATTTTTGTGAAAAACTTTCTATGATACTTGCCAAATTCATCAACTCCTGGTCATGTTGATCTATCTGATGCCTCAATTCAGAGTCAACTTTTGCCTCGGCATTTAGCAGGGGATATATAAGCCTATCCTCTTTATGAATATGATTTAATAAAAAGTCCTTTATAATCATAAACGATTTACAAAGCTCAACATTGCTTGAGCTTACATCGTTAAGTGTACCGAAATAATCAAGCAGTTTGGTATGCTCTTCTTTTAGCTCATCGATAATATCTGACATCTGCTTTTTTAACTCCTTTTTAGAAGCTATTGTGTGTCAGATACGCATAATAGCACATTAATTAGAAAAAAAAGGAAAAATACACTGTGTTTACAACTATTAGGGATGCTGTTAACTACTGTGATGAATGGTTACAAAAAATGACCAAATAGAGGTGGTGATGCAGTAATTTTGTGGAGATATATGGCACTATTGCAGTTAATCAAACACAATCATGAATTTCATCTATTCTCTGTGGGAAATTCCGGCCCTCCTCAATTTAACCTAGAAACAGCAGTTTAGCTCAAGGTAGAGTGTCGCCCAACTGTTTTATAGCATTAATCAGCTAATAGAACACGATGCTTGCTGTTTTTCATACCTACTATATTTTTAAAAGTATGTAAAACAGTGTAAATGCCTGGGAAAACAAGAATAAACTACAGCTCTTCTATGACAAAATTGTGGTTGGTGTATATGCAGATATCTGCGGTAATACGCAGAGACTCTTCAATAATCTGTCTTGGTGTCATATCGGTATTTTTAAGTAGAGCGTTGGCAGCAGCCTGGGCGTAGGGAGCACCGGAACCGATTGCGAGAATACCATCTTCTGGCTCCAAAACATCTCCAGTACCAGATATAAGGAGGCTAGTGGAGGAGTCCACCACAGCGAGCATAGCCTCGAGGCGACGTAGGGCGCGGTCGGTACGCCAATCTTTGGCAAGTTCAACAGCGGCTCTGGTAAGATTACCCCCATGTTTAGATAATTTTCCCTCAAACCTTTCAAAAAGGGTAAAAGCATCGGCAGTGGAGCCGGCAAATCCGGCTAGTACTTTGCCTTCTAGCATGGTTCTTACTTTTCTGGCGTTAGATTTAACCACGATATTGCCAAGAGTTACCTGGCCATCACCACCCAAGACTACTGAGTTTCCCCTACGTACCGATAATATAGTGGTTCCTTTAAACATCGATCTCTCTTTCGCCTTTTTTACAATAATGTTGGAATATGATATCATGATACCCTAAATAATCGGATATTCCATGAATTATGGCTCTTATAGTATACTTTGTGAAGCGATGATTAAACCTGGATTCGGCAGTTGGACGTATGTGAATGGCGCAACATACTGGTTTAGCTGCCGTAATAGAAAAAATCGAAGTCAGCCAATGGCTGATGAGACTTTTTTGAATTACGGCAGATGAATCAAGAGGTTATGTCAGGTGCGTGCGCACGACCGCCGAATCTTGGTTAATAAGAGTAAGTCATCTGATGTGAGGAATATAGGTGAGATGAGAGGAATCAGACATGAATTTTGATCCGTCATCCAGTGATGATCTGCTGCGATTAACCCTCTATTTAACTCCTGACCATGCTTGTGGATACTTTCCCGGTAGGCCAGCTGCCACCCTATATGTTGATCCTGCTTATGAAATGAGTGTCCGTACCTATCAGTTTTTATTATACCAAGGCTTCCGCCGTAGTGGAAACCAAGTCTACCGACCATACTGTAGAGATTGTCACGACTGTATTCCAATACGTCTGCCGGTAGAGAGATTTAAAATGGGAAAAAGTTTCAAGCGGGTTTGGAACAAAAACCAAGATCTCAAAGTAGAGGCTTTTCCACCATCATTGAACCAAGAACGGTATGAGCTATACCAAGCCTACATAAAAGATCGCCATGATGACGGACCCATGGCAAATCCGACAAAAGAGGATTTTATCAGCTTTTTGGACTGCTCATGGGGACAGACCCAGTTTGTCGAGTTCCGCCTAGATGGTCGTCTAGCTATGGTGGCGGTTATAGATTGCTTGGATGATAGCCTCTCTGCCGTGTATACATTTTTTGATCCGGCTCTATCTTCCCGTAGTTTGGGGACCTATGGGGTTCTTTGGCAGGTATATGAGGCTCAACGCCTTGGTAAAGAGTGGTTATATTTGGGTTATTGGGTTGAGAGGTGTAAAAAAATGAGTTACAAATCCAGGTTTAAACCCAAGCAGTTGTATCAAGAGCGTAAATGGGTGGAGTATGATCAGACAGAGCCTGAGCTTTAGATAATTTATAAATTTAAGGGTTTAGTACCAAGCAGTTTGTAAAAATTTTGGATTATTAATTAATGCCAGTTTATTATCTTCCTGCAGAACCGATCTTTCCGCCACCATCCCAGGCTGAACCAAATGGTCTGGTGGCAGTAGGGGGGGATCTCTCATCAGAGCGACTGATAGCAGCATATAGCGAGGGGATTTTTCCCTGGTTTTCCAAGGGCGATCCCTATTTATGGTGGAGCCCCAACCCCAGATTGATTTTAACCCCAGATCGTCTACATGTCTCAAAAAGTCTAAAAAAAACAATACGTCGTGATCGTTTTCATGTGACATATAATTGTGCCTTTGCCGAGGTTATCAAAGGTTGTTCCCAAGCCAAAAGAGGGGATGAAGATGGGGGAACCTGGATAACAGATGAGATGTTGGATGCTTATGTGGAGCTGCACCGCCTTGGTTATGCCCACTCGGTTGAGGCCTGGTTACTCGAAGATGGTGAGGCGGTTTTGGCAGGTGGAACCTATGGGGTAGCAATGGGCCGTTGTTTTTTTGGGGAGTCTATGTTCCATTGTCGCCCAGATGCCTCAAAGGTTGCCTTTGTAGCTCTAGTGAGATGGTTGGAGAAATTTGGTGTTGAGTTGATAGATTGCCAGATGAAAACCGAGCATCTCATGAGATTTGGAGCTTGGGAGGTATCCCGAGATGAGTTTGTAAAAAAATTACATCTAGCCACTTTGGGTGATACTCCACCACTTTCATGGTAATATTGTAACTATGACTAAACCAACCGCCAAAGAACTTCATGAAATAGCAAGCTTGCGCCAGGAGCTACACCTTCATAACCATAACTATCATGTCCTTGATCAGCCAATAATTTCTGATAGCCAATATGATGCTCTTTTTCGCCAGCTACTTGAGTTTGAAGAGAGATACCCAGATTGTATAACACCAGACTCCCCCAGCCAAAGAGTGGGGGGAGCACCCCTTGATGGTTTTGTTAAATCCCACCACAAAGAGCCTATGCTCTCATTGGAGAATGTATTTTCAGAACAAGAGCTAAAGGAGTTCGACCGTCGGGTCCGAGAGGGGCTGTCAGCCACTGACGATGTTGTCTATGCCGTGGAGCCAAAGATAGATGGCGTGGCGGTGAGCTTGGTCTATGAAAATGGCAAACTGTTACGAGCAGTAACCCGTGGTGATGGTAGAGTGGGGGAGGATGTGACCCAAGGGGTGAAGACCATCAACTCTGTACCACTAGCTCTTTTTGGCTCAGGCCATCCTGAGTTGGTGGAAATCAGGGGTGAGATCTTCTTTCCCCTTAAGAAATTTGATGATTTTAACCAAAAAGCCCTGGCAGATGGAGAAAAAACATTTGCCAACCCCCGTAATGCCGCTGCTGGTTCTCTGCGTCAGCTTGACCCAAAAATAACGGCAAAAAGAGCTTTAAAATTCTATTTTCATAGCTTGGGAGAGTGGCAGGGTGAGGGAAAACCCCAAAGCCATAGTCAGCTGACAACGCTTCTTGAAGAGTGGAGAATTCCTGTCTGCCCAGAGATAGAAGTTGTTACAGGGGTGGCAGGTTGTTTGGAATTTTACAAACAGTTAGAGAATAAAAGGGACTCTCTACCCTATGAAATTGATGGGGCGGTCTATAAGGTGGATCTTTTCCAAGATAGGGAAAAACTGGGCTTTGTTGCCAGGGCTCCCCGTTGGGCCATGGCCCATAAATTTCCTGCTAGAGAGGTAACAACCACCGTATCCGCAATTGATATCCAGGTGGGTAGAACTGGTGCTTTGACCCCAGTTGCAAGGCTAGATCCGGTGGATGTGGGTGGAGTAATTGTTACCAACGCCACCCTGCATAATTTCCAAGAGCTTGCCAGAAAAGAGGTACGGGTTGGTGATTGGGTCATGGTGCGCCGAGCTGGGGATGTCATCCCGGAGGTGGTGAGAATTATCAAGGAAAAACGGCCTCCCAATACAATTGAGTTTAAAGCTCCTACCAGTTGCCCGGTATGTGATGCTGCGGTTATCTGGCCGGATGGTGAGGTGGTTGCAAGGTGTGGCGGTGGGCTGAGTTGTCCTGCCCAACGTCTTGGGGCCATTAAACATTTTGTGGCAAGACGAGCCATGGATATTGATGGCTTGGGTGATAAGTTGGTAGCTGGGCTGCTTGATTGTGGGCTGATTAACTCAGCTGCAGATCTTTATAGTTTAGCAGATAAAAAAGCTGAACTTATAGATATGGAACGCATGGGTGAAAAATCGGTTGATAACCTTCTAAATGG
This sequence comes from Magnetococcales bacterium, assembly GCA_015232405.1. Taxonomy (GTDB): domain Bacteria; phylum Pseudomonadota; class Magnetococcia; order Magnetococcales; family JADFYX01. Next base: position 40,366 of record JADFZS010000022.1, read on the forward strand.
TATTTCAGCCAGCCGAAAACGGGATTTAAGCCGTTTTTTATATGCACTGGGCATCAAAGAGGTGGGTGAGACAACTGCCAGAAATCTGGCCCGTCATTTTAAAACATGGCAAAAATTGGCCGAAGCCGATCAAGAGGCTCTGCAAGGGGCAGCAGATGTGGGTAGTGTTGTAGCTGAATCCCTAATTGATTTTTTCCAAGAACCCCACAACCAAGGGGTGATTGCCCAACTGCAACAGGTTGAAGATTGTAACTGGTGGCAGGTAGAACAGAGCAGTACGACTGAAGGTGCAAAACCTCTAGATGGTGTAACGGTAGTTCTCACAGGAACACTGGAAAAGATGACCAGACAACAGGCCAAAACCCGCCTGGAATCTCTGGGAGCAAAAGTATCCGGCAGCGTCTCCAAGCGCACTGGATTGGTTGTGGCTGGAGAAAAAGCTGGCTCCAAACTAAAAAAAGCCCAAGAGTTAGGGGTAGAGGTTCTGGACGAAGCAGGCTTTATCGAAAAATATTTGTAGATATGTTGCTAGGAGCTAAAAATAACGATAAATAGCAAATATTGTTATTTATCGTTATTAATTTTGCAGTATTTGGCATTAAGCTCACAATCAAATTTAGCTATCGAGCTTAAGTTGCTCCACTATTTTTTGCGCAATAAATAACAAAATGGCCTCCAAGCAAACCTCAAAATTATCTTTGAATCAACCTTAGCCAACAGTAGCATTAATGACTGCGATAATTTTGACAAATGTTTTTGATCAGGCAGCTTTCTATACAGTCCTATTGACACGCGAATGAGAATTATTCATATTGTCTTGTGAAGGGGGCGAACAATTGAAGGGTTGTTAGGATTTATCAATGCTGAGTAGCAAAACTTTGTTGGATGTCTTGCACAAAGGGCGGTTTGGTGTTGTCTATGAGCCAATAGTTTGTACTCAGGAACAGATAACCTACGCATATGAAGCCCTTGCCCGGTTTACCACAGCAGATGGGCAAAAGGTTCCTCCCGACCAAATTTTTCGAGCACTGCATACCAACAAACTGCTTTTGTATCAAGTTGAGTTGGAGATGAAACATTTGCAGCTGCAAAATGCCTCTCCCCATCACACACTGTTTCTCAATATGGACCCAGACGCTTTTGCTGTAATGAGAGATGAAGGTGATGTGCATCCATTGGTACAGATGTTTACCGATAATCGGCAAACTGTAATTGAGATAATAGAAAATACATCTGTAAGTGATGCTAAAATTAGTGAAAATATGATTCAAGCCTTCGCCAAACATAAGGTTCCCATAGCCTTGGATGATATTGGCGCACCAAATTCTCTGCTTTCGCTTTCTGTTTTGATGGATGTTGAATATTTAAAATTTGACCGTTCCTGGGTACAACGTTTTCATGTTCCTGGTTATCTTGAGATTTTTAATGGTTTGATTAAATATGCAGAAAAAACAGGTAAAAAAACTATTTTAGAAGGAGTGGAAACAGAGGCAGACCTGATGTTGGCAAGACATATGGGAGCCGATTATGTCCAGGGGTTTTACTTTCGTGATCAGTTTGTAGAAATCCCCGGTCAAGAAACCCCCAGTATGAAACTCCACAAAGAGAGAGGCCCAGCTGTCATACCCGATCAAAACATACTTTTTGAGGAGGCTACACCAGACATGGCCGAGGTTGAGGAGGTCTCTTAGGGCTGATTGAAAAAATTTTCACTTCAATATCGATTCACCCAACATCGATATTGGAATAAAGACATTTAGTTGATATATATAAAATTGATGATAAAAAAACTTTCAATGATCAAAATTTAAATGTATCAAGAAGTAAAAAATGCTTTGATTACCAAGGAGAGAATGCCAGCTACTGATACACCAGACATCCATTTTACTAGTAGTAACTGACCTTCTAAACGCATCATCTGAGATTCTATTTATAGTTCGGTCTCTCTTGAGTCTCCTTTGGTGGGTAGGTCATGTAGGTTGACTTCAAGGACTTCAGATAACGCCTCTGCTTGATCTTCTGGAATACCAGCAGCCCGTAGTTTTTTTGTAAATGCTAGAGTATCAAAGGTTATAGCTTGGCTCATTTTTTTCAATCTCCTTTATCAACACTATCATTTTTATTGGGTTTTGTTCAATCTTTTCTTGAATATCTAAAAAATACAACAACCCCTAACTCACAACCATTGCTATCTCGCTTCTGCCTCCTCCTTGGCTTTGGACTTGGATTTGTACTCCTATTCTTTCGGTTAGGGCGGAGATATGGGATATTATTCCTACTACTCTGCCACTTGCTTGTAGAGCTTCCAGGGCGGATATTGCTATGTTCAGGCTGGCTTCGTCCAAGGCTCCGAAACCTTCATCTATGAAGAGGCTTTCAACCTGGATACCTCTGTTGCTGCTCATACCTGCCAGACCCAGGGCCATGGCTAAAGAGGTTAAAAAGCGTTCTCCCCCGGATAGGTTGGCAATTCCCCTTATTTCACTGCCCATCTCTAAATCTACCACCTGTAATGAAAGATCCCCTTGAATTGCCCTTTGTAGACGATAGCGGGGGGTCAGCTCTGTTAGGTGGTAGTTTGCTAGCTCTACTAGACGGTCTAGTGTGATGCTTTGGGCAAATTTGCGAAATTTATCCCCACTGCTAGAGCCTATAAGGTCGTTCATTTTATCCCAGATATCGGTCTGTTTTTGCTGACTGGTTAGGCTGGCTATAAGAGTTGATTTCCGTTTTTTGATATTATTGTCACTGTGCAGTTCGCCAAGTGCTACTGCAAGTTTGTTATCTTCTGTTTTAAGTATCTCTTTTTGTTTGATTTGGCACTGGTTTATAGCTTCTAGCCCTAAGGGTGGGAGGTTGTTACGTTGCTCCTCACTTAGGGTCTGTTGTTGATACTGCAACTGTTGCTTTTTAATGCTTACATTCTCTTTTAAGCTATCTAACCTTTTTTGCTCATCTGTTATCTGTTTTTGGCTCCAGTCAAGCCCAAAGATAAGCTCTTGGTTGGTGATTTTATGGGCTTGGCATTTTTCTTCGAGGTTTTTCTGACCTGTTATAAGCTCTTTTTCGTTCTGTTCAAGCTGCTTGATCAAGCCATCTTGCCTGCCTTTTATCTGGGCGATTTCTGTTTGCAGGTTGGTTTTGCTGCTAATGGCCTTTTGTAACTGGCTGTCTGCTTTATCGATGGCCTGTTCCAATTTGTTTTTTACCTCTTGGCAGCTTTTGCCACCCAACAACTCATTGCGCTTTTCTTGTAGGTCTGCAAGTTTTGTTTCATACTCTTTTACTCTGCTTTGTGATCTTTCGTAGGCCGATTTAGCAGCAAAATGCTTTTCATTTTCCACCTGCCTAGCTTTAGCGTTTATCTCACGCTGCTCTAGTGTGGTTTTGTTCTCTGCAATTATCTTTAGCCATTGTGCTTTTTTTTCTATTAAATCGGTTATGATAGCCTCGGGGTCTGCCGTTATACTTTGTTGCCATTCGTCTGCTAACAGTTGCAGGTTTGTAAGTCGTTTTTTTAGTTTATCCAAACTCTCCTGATGTAGCTTTATTGTTCTATCACTCTCTTGGATGGTCTGCTTTTCTCTTTCAAGTTCACCCTGTTTTGTTAATATATTCTGCTCAATTTTGTTTATCTGCTTTTGGCCATCTTTCAGGCTGTTCTCAATTTTTTGGTTTTCTTCCTGGTCCTTATGTAACTTCTTAAGGGTAGTAGAGTTTTTCTGATGTTGCTTTTCAAGCTCTTGAAGGCTCTTGATTATTACGGTGCTATTTTCTGGTTGTGGCTGGTCTGCTAGGGATAACCTTTTAAATATGGCTGTGCTATCTGTCTGCTTAAGGGTGAGCCAACTTTGCTCCATGCTGTTTTGTTCTGCTTTTATTGCTGTTATGGACTCTTCATGTTGGAGTTTTTCTGATAGATTTTTTTGAATATTTTTTATGAGTTCCTGCTGTTTTTGCCGGGTTTTATTTTCGTTTGTTGCTAACTCATCAACCCGTTTTTTTTGGGCTTTTGCCAACTGGCTTAGATTATCTGTTTTAATTAAATGTTCAGTAGCACCACAAACCGGGCAGGGACTGTTATTTTTTAGCAGTTTACGAAGTTGCAAAGCCTCTTTACCTGCGGTGGCCTGGGCCAACATGGAGCCATATTTTGCCTCTTCTAACTGTATGGTTACCCGGTTTAACTGCTCATCTATCTGGAGTTGCTCTTGGGTTAATTTCTCTACTTGCTGGTTGTTTGTCCCAAGCTGTTGTTGGCGTTGGGTTGTTTTAGCAATATTTGAGCTATATTCGGTAATTACGGTTAATAGCTGGTTTAACTCCTGGGTCTGTTTGCTGTTTAACTGTTGCTCTTCTTGCAGAGCTTGGGGGTTGGGGGCAGATTTCATTCTTAGAAGTATTGGCTTTTGTCGCTCTTCTTCTTTTGATATTGCTTTGGTCAACTTCTCTTTTTCTTTGATAAATTGAACAATTTGTTCTGATATTTCAGCTATTTGCCCATTAACCAAGATAGCTGTTCTATCCAGCGCTTCTATTTTTTTATTTGTGCTGGAAAACTGCAAAATATCCTGTTCAATATCTTTGAATCGCTCCTCTAATACCTGCCATGTTGAGTGTTGCTTAAGCCATATTTCATTTTTTTGTAGACTTTCAAGGATAACTGCTCGTTTTTCTAATATAATTTGCTTTTGTTTTTCCACACTGCGCAACTGTTCTTGATCTTTGAGTGCGATATTTATTGAGTTCAGCCTGGCTTCAGCTACATCTTTTATTTGGGTGTCAAATGTAGCAGCTTGGTTTAGCTCTTCTTGTTTGTTTAATAGAGCTTTTTTGCTGTTTAAAAAATTATCTTGGGCTTTTTTATGCTCTGACTCGGAAGTTTTAGCCTGGTTTTCTAGATTTTGTAGGTCAATTCCAAGTTTTTTTTGTTCTGTTTGCAGAGCACTCTGCTTCTCTTTACTCTGCAGCATGGCTTTATGGTCTGGAGCCAACATTTGGGCTTTTAAAACTAGATTAAAGGTGTCTCTTTGGGGTTGGTTGTCTATCTCTTCTTGTTGTGCTCCCTTAAGCTCTGCTTGTGCAGTTGCTAACCTGTTTTGCAGCGTCTCTTGTAGTTGATACCACTCTTGGGATTTTTCTAAAAGATTTAGAATGGTCTTTATATTTGTGACGCTCTTTGTAAGAGAAACCGCTATCTCCTCTTTTGCTTGCCGTTCATCTTGGGATAGGGGCTGGTTTTCACCCAATTTTATTTTTATTGCATCTAGCTTGCTGTTTTCCTCTCTGTAGCGTTGGTTGACAGCCTTGGAAATTGTTGAATATATCTCTGTTCCTGTGAGAGCTTCTAAAAGTAGGCTGCGTTCACTCTCTTTGGCTTTTAAAAAGGCATCAAACTCACCTTGTGAGAGAAGAACCGTGCGGTTGAACTGCTCAAAATCCAGACCAATTGATTTTTTAATGGTCTCCAGTGTTTCGGTGATTTTGCCACCAATATTCCTGTTTGTAGTTAAATCAATGAGAGAGATCTCCACATTTTGCAGTTTACCGTGGGCTTTTTTTCTTGCTCTACGTACCTGCCACCTAGCCCGGTACTTTTTTTTATCAAGGCCGATATAATCCACCTCGGCAAATGCTTGACCAGCTCCGGTTCTAAGGATGGTTCGCACATCATGGGCCAACGGTGAGCTGTTATCTTCAATGGATTTCTGTCGGGTTTTCTCCCGTTTTGGTATCCGGGCTATTTTATTGTATAGCGCGAGGGATATGGCATCTAATATCGTGCTTTTACCAGAACCTGTCTTCCCAGTTATGGCAAATATTCCTGTATCAGCCAGAGGAGAAGAGCTAAAATCAATCTGAAAATCTTTCGCCAGACTTGCAAGGTTGGCTCCCCGAACAGCTAATATCTTCATCCTTGATCTCCAGGATAATGGGGAATGTTGCTCATAATCTCACTGAAAGCTTTAGTAAGCTCAATATCAGGTTTTTGTAAGTATTTTTGTTCAAATAGTTTACAAAAAACCGCTTCTGGCTCAAGGGCATCCAATGAGTGGGCCTGGGTAATGTCCCCAAGAGATTGTTTCTCCCCCAGGGTTAAGGCTTGAATGCCAGCAAGACGTACAGCCTTATCCTCCAAAGCTTTATCAACCTTTGAGCGAAGTCCCGGCTCTGGCCCTGTAAGCTGAATTACAACCTCTAAAAATGGTCTTAAATCAAGACCGGGATCAATTGCTGACAAGGGTAGGTTTTCCAAAGCTTTGATGGCTTCAACAATACTCAAAGCTCCCCTGTTGGGAACTCTCATATACTCCACAACCCTTGGTACAACAATAGGTTCTTGCTTTACTACATGACCGGAATCATCCAACGTTATCACCCTTACAGAGTGTTTATAATCCCGTTCAGTAACAGACAATGGATAGGGAGAGCCGGAATAACGCACCTCATCACGACCACCGACCCGTTGACCTTTATGTAGATGACCAAGAGCGACATAATCTACCTTGCTTGAAAAGAGATCTACTGGCAGGGCATGTTGACCACCTCCCAAAATTCTTCTCTCACTTAAAGCTGAGATATCACCACCTTGCATATAACAGTGACCTGTTAAAATCAGTCCACAGTTGCTGTTTAGTTTTTTTTGGGCCTCTTTTACTACATCATCATAAATTTTTCTTACCCCACTAATCAGGGGATCATCTTCAAGGGTAGAAGGTAGAGGTAGATCACTCTGCCTGAGAAAAGGTATTGCAGCTAATATTGCCTTTGTATCACCATCTCTATTTTTTAGTGGAATTAAAATTTGGTTGAAATTTAAAGAGTTATCATCTTTTTTTGGTAGACGGCCAACTGTAATTACGCCAAACTTTTGCAGAAGAGGGGTGGGGGCCTCCAGACGGTTGGCAGAGTCGTGATTGCCACCGATAAATATGGTCTGCAAGTGGGGTATCTGTTTATGGTTGTTGCTAATAAACTCATAGAGCAGGTTTTGGGCGGAGGCAGGGGGGTTGACCGTATCAAAAAGATCACCTGCGACAATCAACACATCAGCTTGTTGACTTTTTAAGGTATTGCTCAGCCATTGTAAAAAAGCCACCTGCTCTAAACGGCGGTTAAAGCCGTGTAGTTCGTGTCCCAGATGCCAGTCAGCAGTGTGGATGATTTTCACTTATACAACACTATGGCAATAATTTTATCAGCTCCATAAGAGGAGGAGCCAGTAGATAGTAGTTAATTCCTAGAGAGACAATAAGCCCTATTGTAAGTATGGTCAGGATAATTTTGGAAAGTGTGGATAGATTTCCTGCTTTATTGGATAAAATTTCTGAAAAATCCATCATCTCCCGGCGCAGATAGACATTTTCAATGGCTAGCTCAAGATGACGAGCCACTTTTTCTAGAAGCAGACGGTCCTCTTCTAAAAAGTGGCGTTTGTTATTTTTGTTTATCAGCTGAATAGCCCCGGTATTGCGATCTCCCATTACACTTTTAATGGGAACCAATAGGGAGTTGCGCAAGGTGATTATTTTTCCATCGGCATTTATTGGAGCGGAAAACTCTTTGTTTTTGTCGAGATTTTCATGGACCATATACTCCCCACTGGAGATGACTTGATTCACCTGTGGCCACATTCGACACTCGGTAATTTTTTTGTTGTCATGGGTAGAACCTGACATAAGCCAGGCATCTTTATCTCCAGGATTACTGAGAAAAATATTGCAGCGTTCGGCATCCGCTGCCTCTGGCAGAAGGCGAGCAAAGAGGTTTATAAGCTCTCGGTTGCCCCTGGCACTCCAGGAGCGGTTCATAATTCTTTGTCTAAGCCGCAATTGATCGTGGAGATGGTAGATATCCTTTTTGGGAATCCGCTTTTTGGCGATAGACATCTCAAAAGGATCATCTTGTTCTGATTCATCTTTTATCCGCATTGGTGGACCACCAAGGCGATTGCGGACATAGACCTTCATTCCACTCTGGTGAAAATAGAGTGCCAGTGCACTGTAAAAGCTGCACTCTTCTTTGACCTGTTGAAGAGTTAACTCCTTATCAACATGGTGGGTCCCTTTTTCACCGCGTTTTTTTCTTAATTCAAACAGTGTCTTAGGTGGCAAAAGAATAAACTCGACAACAATTTTTTTGCGAAAATTACCTGAAATAATATTACCCTTGGGGGGTGGTAGGCGAACCCGCATAAAATCGATCTCCAGATAGCTGGAGTCGTCAAGGGAGTCTACATCATAAACCGGAACCGCCTTTTCATAGCCGATAAATGGAACCCCAAAGTGTAGCTCCCTTGGTCTGTTGGCTAAAACAGGTGATCGCCACCAATCATCTTTGGAGATATCCACATAACCCTCTTCAGGCCAGCCATTTATGGCATTGAGAATTGTGGTTTTACCAGAGCCTGGAGGCCCGGTAATGATCAGCTGTAGTGGTGATAGATTTCTGGGGAAAAGTACATCTCCCTCTTTTTTGGTCTCACCTATCTCTTCCAAAAACAGTTTGTCCATTGGAATTTGAAAATCCCCCCCTTTAAAACAGTTGAAGATTTCATTATATCCCGAAAATTTATTGAATTACAGGCGTTCTTGGTTACTGTTTGAAATTAAATAAAATTTTTTATATTTATAATTAATATGCAGCTGTTATCTGCCAGTTAAAGGGGGCAAAATGTTGCCCTTTCTTATGCGCCACCAGGCCACAGCACTTTGTAAGTTGTATATTTTTGTCAACTCTTCCTTGTTATATGGTTCGATAAGCGGAAGTTCGGATATTGGTTCAATTTTTTGGTTTTTTACATCAAAAACAAAATTGGCTCCGATAATGCGCCTGTAAGCGTTGCCGATTGGTTCATCAGAAGGGGTTAGAAGATCTCTACCCATGCGGTGGTAGACAAAACCTTTGGGGGCGGTAAGTTCCAGTAAAGTTGGGATGATATCCATCTGGCTGCCCCCTTCATTTTCTGGCTTATCAATGCCGGAAAGAACCTCTTTTCCATAGAGTATAAAAGGTACGGAAACCGAATCGTAAAGTGGTATTTTAGCACTGATATGTTTACGCCCAAAATGGTCTCCTGTTATGGCAAACAGTAGTTTTGGCAAACGCTTTTGTGTGGATGAAATAAAATCACCTGCCACCTTATCAGCATACCAAAAATGGCCCATCTCATTTAAAATACCTTCCTCAGACTTGCTCTGCTTAAGCTCACCAGCTAATTCAGCTGGTATTTTTTTTAAGGAAAACCCCTCCTTATAGACATCCAGATCGTAGGGAGGATGGTTGGTGGTTGTTAAAACAATGGAAAAACTGGGTTTATCATCCTTTATGGTATCTTCGATAAAGGCAAAAAGGTTTTTATCATCCACCCCCCACTCATTGGTGTTGGTCCAGTCGGTATCACTCCATTTAGCCATGTGGGATGCACCATAAACATTCTCAAACCCCTGATCTTTAGCAAAACCAGCTATGTTCTCCCAGGATAAAAAACCACCATAAAATAGGTTTGTTCTATAACCAAGACGTTTGAAAATAGCAGCTGAAGCGGTGCTATAGGTGGTTTTTGCGGTTTTTTGATAGTTGGTACGCAGATAGACATCAGGAATTCCGGTAATCATTGTGGCAAGAGAGCGCATTGTTCCCACCGAGGCAGGAAG
>JADFZS010000230.1 GCA_015232405.1 Magnetococcales bacterium
TTTTTTTTTCTTTAGATTTGGGATTTAAACAGGTGACATCAGCCAAGCTGATTTTTTGGTAGACTCCATTGTGTTTAATTTCAATTAAACAGCCATTTACAATACCAACAACCCTTGCTGACAGTTGCTGAACACCATTAGCAACTGTACCATTTCCAAAAACTTGAACTGAACTTGAGCTTACGTTGTTTTTACCTGCATCAGCCTTATCAACAAGCATTGATGTAGTTATATTGTCTGTAGCTAGGGCAAGATCCTCAAAAGTTGTTGTATCTGAAGTATTTGCTCTTCCTGAAACTAAAAACATTGCTGAGATACCAACTAAAGCTGCAAGGACAAAAAAGCCGACAATCATAACAGCTGAGTTTTGCCGCCCTTCTCCTTTAACGACAAAATGCTTATTAGAAGGATCCTTTACGACCAACTGATCATTTGCACCATGTTTTTGTTCGCTCTTTTTAAGAGCATCCAGAATAAAAGACATAAGGGTCTACCTTCCATTCTGGGTTAAAAGTTGAAGCTGTGGAGTTTTATGTCCCGATTGCTGCTTTGCTTTATTTAATTTTATTATGGTCATCAAACCCACAATGCCATCTGGGTTTAGATGGTTTTCCCTTTGAAATTGACGTACTCGTTCTCTTAACTGGGCATCATAATAATCAGGTTTTGCAACATTAAATCCTACCCCTTGAATTGCCTCAAGTTGCTCTCGCAGCCATAAAACATCTAAACCAGAAGAGTCTGGCTTGATAATAGTGTTATCTTCAGGCGTGGGACGCATCAAGATGGCAAAACCGCCATACCAATGTTGGAAAATTTCATCTCTGGCAACTTCAATAACTTCAGAACCAAAAACAAGTTTTGCAGACCGATCTCCAATAGCACTGATAACAACATAGTGAATTTTATTTCCGGGACTTATCAACTTTATGATAAACGGCAAACCCAACTTCCGAACACTATTCCAATTACCAGAAAGGTGAACACAGCGTAAATTTATATCGCTTATGTTATGACAAGAAAAATCACCTACACTATTTGTGCTAACATAGCCTCCATAATACAATAAATTGTTAAGTGCTGCCGGAAACATTGTGGGATAATTTGTATTGGTGAATATTGTGTTCATTATTTCAGAATCATCATGGTTATCATCGGCAACAACCAACTCTTGTAACAAAGATGATTCTTCGGATATGGAGAGTGATTTACCTTCCCCAATATCTTTTGCCTCTACTACAAGTTGCGTAATCCCATCTTGAAGAGATTGCTTGCTTTTGTCAGTTATGGGCTTATAAACATTGTTTGATATCGCAGGTTGCTGAACATTTACTATTTCAGCAATGGACATAGATGTTTTAAATTGTTTTTCTTTCACTTCAGCAACGGTCGGCTCAACAATGGGTTTAGCCATATGGCTATCTTTTTTTTCAGTTGCTAACTGTAGACCAGGTTTTAGATTTACAAACTTTTTTGTAATGTCACCAGAAATTTTCGGCAGATAAAACCAAGTCAAAACCCCTAATACTAGAGCAGCGAAAAACACGAGAAAAACCTGTTTATAAAATAGAAAATCATCGCCATCCAAAACCTCTGTTGCAGCTTGCCGAACAATTTTGCGAGTCACTGTTTTATTCTCTAGGGAGTATGCACCAAGCATTGCCCGGTCACATATTTTATTGATAAGCCTTGGTATCCCATTAGATAAACGGTGAACAAGCCTTAAAGCAGAGGGAAGGAAAATTTGATCTGGTCGCCCGGCAACAGTTAATCGGTATCTAATATAATCAATTGTTTCAGTTCTATTGAGAGGGCATATATGATACCTGGCAGTTATGCGTTGACTAAACTGACGGAGCTCCTGACGAGCCAACATTTCCAATAGTTCTGGTTGACCAATCAATATAATCTGTAACAGTTTTTCACTTCCTGTCTCCAAGTTACTTAATAATCTAATCTGCTCAAGGAGATCAAAATCAAGATTTTGAGCTTCATCCAAAATCAAAATAGTCATCCGCCCTTTTGAGAATGACTCTAATAAAAACCCATTTAACAGATTAAACAGATCTTTGATGGTCGTATTTGGGGGATATTTGATCTCCAACTCATCACAAATTGACTCTATCAATTCTCTAGCCGATAATTTTGGATTGAAAATCAGGGCAAGATCGACATTATCTGGTAACTGATCCACTAATATTCTTGAAAGCGTTGTCTTACCTGTACCAACCTCACCAGTAAGCAACACAAAACCACTTCCTCCCATTATGCTATATTGCAAATGGGCAAGAGCCTCCTGATATCGTCTGCTTGGAAACAGAAACCTAGTATCAGGAGTAATGGAAAATGGAGATATCTTTAAATCAAAATATTTTTGATACATTCCCACATACCTAAAGAACTTCTAAAACGGATTTTCTTGCTAACAAATTGTTATAATTTGACTTTTACATAACTAGCAACAACTGAACTCATGCCAACAATACTAATTTTTTATATTACTATTTTAATATTTTTTGGTTTCAAATTATTATAAATACATATTAATAATTTAGATATAATATAAATTATCTCAAAAATTCATATATTATGTCAACATTAGAATGCAGCAAAATGTAATTGCGCTATTACCCAACACTTATTCATAATCTTTTATAATTACAAGATAAATTTTGATTCAACTTGCAAGAACTATTTTTGACTTCTTATAAACTGAACAATGAGTGGGTAACCTACAGTATTAGTTGCTATCTCTGAAATAAGATAGATAAGTAAAAGCTGTTGTTTAGTATTAACTCTTTTTAAATCTAACCAAACTCAGACTTCACAAGATTATACTTGATGTGTTAGAATGGCGTATTTAGCTTAACAACTTGATTTTTTTTGAGTTTACAAAGGCTTTATTGTTCATGGAAGATATTGAAGATGGCAGAGAATGTTCTGATTGGCCTGAGTTGCAGCGGGCTGTTGAGGGGGTTAGGCTTGGGGTTGCTCAGCCTCCTTCGGTTTGGCAGCGATTGGTAAAAAAAATATTTCCTCTTTCAGCTCCCCACCCAGAGAGACAAAAATATCATGGTGGGATCTATATCCTTATCTACCACAGTGTTGTTGATCCTGATAATCGCCAGTATTGGGAAAAATTTTATAAAAAGGGTGAGGTGACAGCACAGCAGTTTCGTTGCCAGCTCGAATATATGCTTGCCCACATGACCCCGATTGCCCTTAGCCAAGCACCTGAATTATTGGCCCAAAATCGAGTTGACCGCCCCTACTTTGCCATTACATTTGACGACGGTTTTAGCAACAACCTTACAGTAGCCGATCCCATTATTCAAAAATACAACCTAAAACCGACTGTTTTTGTCAATGGAGCTTTTGTTCGACAAGAGGAGGTTTTTTATCGAGTTTTATCGGCAATTATAATCAAAAATGGTCATGCTCCCCAACTAGCGGACCGTTTACGCCAGTTAATCGGCCAACACGATTGGTCTGATGATAGCGAAGAGCTATTTATCCAGATGAAACAGCACTACACAGCCGACGCTATGGAGCAAGCAACCGCTGAAATATACAACCAGTATATTGGTGACCCTGCCCAGTTAAAGGCACATCTGGATATAGACGAGCTTAAAACCTTGCAAAACCATGGCTGGGAGATCGCCAACCATACCGATGCCCACCGTTTGCTCTCCTGCCAAAAAAATGAAGATGCCATAAAAGCCATTGAGGTTAATGGCAAATTTTTACAGGACAACGGCATATATTCCAGTGATTTTCTCGGTTTTCCCGTTGGGCGTTCCCAAGATGTAGATCAAAATATTGGTGATTGGTTGGATAGAAATCCCAATATTCATGGTATTTTTGCCAACAACGGCGTTAACACCAGGTTGTGCCGTAAAGAGTGGCTGCGCTTCAGCTTGGGACAGCACATTAGTTATGGCTCATTAGATAAGATTATCCGCAACCAGATAGAGCGCACCCAAAAGGCGGTATAAAACGGTTAACTAACGGTATTTGATTGACAAATTAGGGGCTTTTCACTTACCCTTCTGCTTGGCTAGGCAGTTGGGGGTTAACTCCCCCAAAAACAACCAGAGGAGATTATCTCCTCTGGTTCCCGTAATATTTTTTTCGCCGGGATGAGAAGTTACAAATAAGGGATTAATTATGGCGGATACGGAAATCAACATCACACCAGCAACAGCAATTCCCGATTTTTTAATTAAAGATGTTTTGTCCAAAATGGCCTATGTCCATGAGCTTATTATCAAGGCATCCTATAATGAAAACGGCAGTTTAAAAATTAGATGCAGCAAACAACCTTCACCCCAGGAACAACAAGACCTGGAAGCCAAAATACAGCGTTGTGTCAACACCCTGGTTTCCACCACCAGAAAGCCTAAAATAAAGATCCATGAAAATCACATGGATTTAAAAGTCCCTTTTAGTGCAGACCCCATGCCTCTTTTATTGCAATCTGGTCAGGTAACTAAACTAAACAACGGTCTTTTTGCCATGGGTCCGGTGGTGGCATCACTTTGCCGATATTTTGAAAACCGCCTTTTTGAGTTGGGTTTTGCTTTTGGGGCAAAAAACCACCGTTTTCCCGCCATGGTTCCATCGGGCTTTCTTGATAAAATTCAATATTTTAAAAATTTCACCCACTCGTTGAGTTTTGTTGCCCATCTAAGGGAAGATCTGGAAATAATTGAAAAGTTTGCCAAAGATATCGCCTGTGATAGTGATGGCTGCATTAAACCTCCTGAGGGTTCTTTGGCAAAAATCGGCAATATGCTTTCCCCTGCGGTTTGTCACAATTTTTATCTGTTTCTTGCCAACCGGGTGTTAAAAGAGGAGCCGGTAATCGGTACGGCCCTTGGTAACTGCTTTCGTTATGAATCCATAAACCTCACCTCTTTAGAAAGGTTGTGGAGCTTTACCATGTGGGAGGTGATTTTTGTCGGCTCGGCTCCCAAGGTTTTGGACTGTCTGGATAGAACCAGCAAAGCTGCCAACACCCTGATGCAGGAGTTGGGACTTGCCTATCAGGTGGAGACAGCCAACGATCCTTTTTTTGTTGGTGAGTATGGTACACAGGCAGGATTTCAACAGCTTTATGATTTAAAACACGAATTTAGAGCAAAACTACCCTATAAAGATGGCTCTCTTGCGGTGGGATCACGTAACTACCATATGGATTTTTTTGGTCGTAGCGTTAACATTACCCTGGCAGATGGCAGCTTGGCCCACTCTGGTTGTGTAGCTTTTGGCCTGGAGCGTATGGCCTTTGCTTTTGTCTCCCAGTACGGTATCGACCCGGATAAATGGCCAGCAAACATCCGCCAGGCCATTTCTCAAGGGCTATAGTAAGCAAAATATTTTTTTTTCAGGATGCCACATAAATGAGTTCCAGTGAAAAAGTAAAATCGGCAATAAAACTGTTTTTGGAGCAATTAAACCCGGATAGAGATCTATCTTCCCTATTGGATGAGGATAATCTTTTGGAGGCAGGGTTGATGACCAGTATGGATTTTATGGGCCTGATTCAAACCATGGAAGATGAAACAGGAAAAGAGATTGATTTATCAGAGGTGGACCCCGCCTCTTTGACAACTGTTGCAGGTCTTAGCAACTATTTTTCCCAATGAACCTTTACTAGTAAATTCAAGCCAATGTTGGACAAAAAAATGTTTTTTTTATTAGGGGTCCAGGGGAATTATTTCCCTTGTGGGTTTGGGCAAAGCCCAAGGTTTTGCCTTTGTTTTTAAGCCTTTACATTTAAAAGCGTGGGGGTTTGGTGGCCTGCAAGGACTCCCAAGGTTTTGCTTTTGAATGTATATTTTTTGTTTGAAATCACTATAACTATATTGTGAAGTTTAACTTTGTTGAAAATAACCAGCTAAAAGAAGACCAACTACTCCATGTAGCCCGTCTGGTATACTCAGCAGTACCCAAATTTTATGAACTGTTTGGATTATCCATTACCGAACTTTGCCCCCACATTGCCAAGCAAATTGGCAAAAAAAATGGTGAACTTGAACACGGCTATACACTGTTACAGAACAATAAAGTAATGGGGACTTATATCGCCTACCCAGCCCGTGAGATAAAAACCCGGCAGTTTTTTGGACTTTACGCCATGCAAAAAAGCCTTGGTATAAAGCTACCTGCTTTTAACATAGCACTTGATGACCCACCTGTTGACAGCTTTTATCTGGCCCGTTTTGCCGTAGTTGACGAGGCTAAAGGTAAAGGGGTGGGAAAAACAGTTTTGAACCACTATATCGGGGCAGCCGAGCTACCTCTATTGAGTTTACATGTTCACTCTTCAAACCGATCTGCCATAAAATTCTATCACCATCACGGCTTTTCCACCCAAAAGAGTGACAACCAGCAGTTTTATCTATTAACCAGAGATAGCCCGTCTTAAGCGATTCGGCACATTTGAAACATCTATCTGATTGATATCGTTAAAACCAACCCCAAAAGGTCGG
>JADFZS010000231.1 GCA_015232405.1 Magnetococcales bacterium
GGCAACCAAGCCTGCCCGGGCATATTGTATTGATTTTGTTTATATCAACAGCTAGAATGGGCCGCTGCTCAGGCTAGTTTTTATGCTGACAAACCACCCATTGAAATAAACTCTGATCCAATAGGATCAACCGTACCAAACAATATTATGGGCGACCACATCCATGGCTATCATTAATCTATTTATCAAGCTTTTGAAGATAATCCTCGGTTTGGTTATCTTTTTGGTCGTATTGTCTGTATTGCTGACCAGGTTTGGTGACGATGCCGATGATCTGGCCACGGATGCCGAGATGATAAAAACCTTTCAGACCCAAAAACCCCAATATGAACAGCTTAAGCAGATGCTTTTGGCGGACGCTGAGCTATACCGTCTATCTCTTACCGATTTTTCCCCGGAAGGGGCCATATCAGCAGAACGGTTTGATGCTTATCAAAAAATTTTTACAAGCCTGGATTTGCCAGAACGGTTTTGGGTCCACAAAGAGGACACATACCCAGAACAACATCCAAACGCTTCCCATCCCGCATTAAGATTTCATGTAAGCTTCCACTGGATATTCAGAGGCGGAACCACCAAAGGCTATCTATTTACCACCACCCCCCCGACCCCACTGGAAAATGACCTGGACGTTTACCGGGATAAAGTGGACAACTATCTGGTCTACCGCCAACTGGAAGAGTCCTGGTATATCTTCGCCGATCATGTGGATTGACCTGCTGTGGTATGAAGAAGCCGATGCAGAAAATGCAGGATGGTACGGTTAAACTGGGAAATATCCCACCAAGTTGAGGGAGTTTTTCTGGCCCACCAAATGCGCCACCAATGCTTGTCAATGGTATAGCAGCATAAACTTTGCCCGTATGGCCAATTTTTTTTAACCGCTCATACAAACAAATGTAGAAAACGAAAAAAGGGAGTCACACCTAATGGGCGGACTCCCTTTTTTTTATAATGGCTGGCGGACTAGGATTCGAACCTAGGCTGAAGGAGTCAGAGTGTTTATTGCATAGTTTCTGAACAATTCTCAAACTGTCTATTTTGTTATATCTATCTGTCATTTACACTGGACATCAAGAACTATCCGGTTACTCAACCTTCTACAAAATCCCCTACTTTTCTCGGCACGATTACACAGGAATTACACATCGTTCTGCCCAACTTTTCCTTTTCCATTTTGACAGCAAAAAAATCACATTACCCGCACGGTCCACAAAAACGAGGCTCTAGACTTTCAACCCCGCCCCCCATATGCACCATGTCCGGTTGCTGGCATCCATCTCTTGGATATCATCCTGGGCAACTGGTGAGTTCACGCCCCCCATACAGGCAGCCACCCCTTTTACTGGTTGCGGACTCATTCTATAGTGGTTTTACCTGATTGGCTGACGAGAGGAGGGCCTAACGTTTCTGTTACTCCCTTTGAGATTGCTCCGCTGTAGAGCTGTGGAGTGGTGGAGGGTGTCCAGGGAACGCATCTCCCCGCACACAAGTGGGCAAGGCACATGAGGGTTCCTTAAAGTTAAAATAGTTTGCATGTGCCTGTGACAATTGATCCAGTAGTAAGCAACATGAAAAGTCTACCTGGTCTTGAGTTTTTTTTAACCGCTTACACATCGCTGAGTGTAAGAGTTTCAAGAGGTAATAAAAGCATGGTTTAGCGTTGGAAGACCTCATCCATCAATAATTTATAGAAGCTGCATTTGCTACAGATGGCCAATTTTTCTGTCTTTGACGACCAAGGGATACCATCCGGGGAAATCGTACCATCAATAAAAGTGCAAAAGCGGCCCCCAGATTTGCCACCAAACTTGCCGTTATGTTCCTCTGAACAGGCTGCAGCGCATATTTTTTCATTTCCACATTTTTTGTATTCCCAACAATTGATTTTATCTGCTTTGCCACCTGTAGACGACTCCTCTATAATTTTGTGAATCTGTTGTCCAAAGAAAATTCTATTGATATGTGAAGCCTCCTGGCTGATGAGATTTCCCGCAGCATGTTTATATGCTGCGGCTCCACTGTGTAGGCGAAAAGCAAAGCCGCTGGCATCAATCCGAATGACATAACCGCTAGAGAAGAATTTTTCGTCATCTATTTTTATGGTAGCAGTGCCTACCATTTCCTCTTTTACATCAAATTCAAAGTTGATACTGAAAAAGGCAGAGTTGGTTGATATATCCCTGAGAGTACCGGTAATTTTTTCATTACCTGGAAAATTAACAGTCACATCCCCTGAACAGGAAATCCTGTTGAAATTTCTACGGTTAATAGGATCTTGTTTGGTACCGTCGTTCATGGCAATCTGTTAACAGAGCCTCCTAATTAATCGACATTTTCCAAGTGCTTCATTCCTAGTCTCAATTCTGGCCTAAAACATCCAATAAATCTATAATATTCCACCTCAGAAAGTGTTGGTAACCGACATTTCCCATGTAACTCACAGCAAGCCCACATTTTGACTGCCAACAGCCTAGGAATAAATCTGCACCGCCGCTGCTGATACCTCGCCTTTTTCAACCTGCTGCTGCAGTGTGGGAGTGCCTTTTTTTAGAACTGTTTTGGCTTTTTTTATAGTTCCTGTGGATATTTTCAGCTTTTCGGCGGCTTTGGCGATTGAGATATCATTTTCACATAAGGACCAATTGGCCCTTATGCTTTCCCTTTTGTACTTGCCACGCTTCATATTCGCCGCCTTCGCCGCCACCATACCCCTCTGACTCTCATCCAAATGCCTACGATGCAGGTTGAGTGACAACACATAGTCTGTCTCGCTGCTAGGCTTGCCGGTGTAGCCCATAGCCAAGATGGTGAAGCCGTCGCGGGTCATTTCAATAGCTGGCTGTTCATTGATCTAAGAGGACTCCGCAAAATTGCGACGAGTAAATTATGGGTGGCCACCAGCGGTCAAAAGGTTCAGATTTTAAATCCAACCCTTTTGCACCCTGGCCGGTTCCTGCTGTTCGTACTACCACCTTGCGGCAAGACAGGGCCCTTTCGGATTTCAAATCCAGACCTCTATGCACCCTGGCCGGGTGCCTGGTTGTGGCCTCCTCCCTGGAGAGCTTAACCAAAATTTTGGTCAAGTTAAAGAGGCACCCACCCCGGCCATGGTCTTCTTTTGCGGTGGATGTCCAGGGCATGGACATCCTTGCAGCCAATAATGTTACAACATAACATTGCATAAATAATCTTTGCTTTGGGGGCGTTCCGTGGTATCTGCTGTCAAATTGTTTGACTGCAGACACCACGGAACGCCCCCGGGCTATGGCCTGGTTCAAATCCCGCGAAAATGATATCGGCTCCTTCCTTTGGGTTTGCCTTCACTTGGATATTGTGAACCTGCCAGGGTGCGCCTAGAGGTGCTAGCGGTTGGCCGATAGAGAGGAGGTAGAGCGGGAGGCTGCGTAGTGACTTGCTCACTCTGAAATGTGTTTTGCACGCTCTTCGATAATGCGTAAGAGATGGCTAGCGAGCAATATTTGCTCTATTGCTTCAGCAGGATCTTCAAGATTGACATGTCGATGCGATTGAGGGTTTTTATAGGAGCCTAAAGCTCCAGCAATGAAATGCATTCTTGCCTCACGTTCCCCTTTTTCTGTTTGCTTGTCAGTTAAGGGACCGTCCTCAACATCGAAAGCATATCGTGCAAGCTTCACTCCTGTATTTTTTGCCGCAGGAGGGTTGCTGGCCTCACGAATTGCTATTTCGACATGCTTCATAGCCTGAAATACTGCAAAGTCATACTCTTTGCGAATAAACGCAAGCCAAACCTTCTGACGGATCGTTGGGTGAATTATTGATTCGGGTAATAGTTGTGCGGTTATGTAGTCTGAAAAAACGTCCTCATTTGTAAATCGTTGAGCTTTTCGGCTTGGCCGACGCCATCCATTCTGTCCGTTCATTCCTGGCTCTGGAATCAGCAGCCCTTGAACCTCTAACCACATCCAAGCTTCTGTAATCGCAATTTCAATATCTACCTGAAGTTCCCTTGGGTAAACAGAGCTGTGTTGATGATGGTTTTGGAAGAGACTACTAGTAAAGTTTCCTCTGGTAAATAATCCATTGCTGGCTGGCACCTTCTCTCTCAAGATTAGAAAAAGTAGCTTGCCCCCCAACTCTTCCGGCTCCAATGCCAGCAAAACCTTTGGGTCTGGAATAGCCTGTATCAATGCGTTCATGGTCGTAAGGTAAAACATTACGGGTTGGTAAGCAAGGGCCACCCTTGCCCCTTGACATTCCGCTCCACCAAGGGCTGCTCTATTGATATGTTCAGGGTGATGCGGTAGTCCAGAAGCGTTTCAAAGCTCCCCCTTACATCTGCCATTAAATCACCTGCAAAAATTGAAGCAAAGGCCAAAGAGCCACCACATTTTTTTAGTGTGTAAATAAGGATTTTGGACGATCCGGGGCAATATTATTGGATGACATCTTGTGTCAGCATCAACAGACATATCGCCACTCCCAGTTATTGCCGGAAGTGGCGATAACTATTGCAGTCCCTCATGCTTGGATAGCTTCTTTTTTGCTTCCCAGTTTTGGGAAGCAAGTTTGGTTCTTGTGTATAAGTTCAAAGGGGGGTGTGTTTTGTACCCCCCTTGTTGAGGGGTGCCGCCAACGGCGGTGGCAGACCTTGAGTTTTCCCCTGTCTTGGGGAAAACTTGCAAAGCCTTCTTTTTGACGTTCGCCAGTTTAGGCGAGCAAAGCACAACCTAATGTCAGCCAGTACCCAGCATCGTTTTAAAAAGGGCCATCCCTGGTCGGTTCCTGTTTTTTACCTCCGCAAAATTGTGGCGGTTGAATTATGGGTGGCCACCAGAGGTCTAAAAGGTTCAGATTTCAAATCCAACCCTTTTGCACCCTGGCCGGTTTCTGCTTTCCGCATTACTACCATGTAGCATAACCACCGGGCACCCAGAAATTTTCATAACTTCAAATGCGTTAGGTGCTGTTTCCTGCAAAAAAAATGGCAAAACCTGATACCCTGATTATTTTGCTAAACTGGTGGAATGTTGCTTTTTTTTACATCTTGTCCGTTTGCCCTGATCACTGTTTTAAAGTACAATCTTAAACATGATTAAGATTTTCCTCATCCTATTCTGCTTACTTGTTCCGGCCGACACCATTGCGTCAACTCCTAAAGCAAAGAGTGGAGAAAATGCCTCTCTTCCTTCCGATGCCACACCTTATAAACTTTCTGTTAAAGCTAATCAGGTTACTTTGACTGCCCTGCCAACTGATAACTGCGCTCACGGTCCCTGGTTGTGCTTGATAAAAGAATTTCAGTGGTTGATTGCTGGAAGCTTTGCGCTTTTGTCCGGCATGGCTATTTTATGTAATGGCCGGCGAGATAGGCGTTTCAAAAGAAATGAAGAAATTCAGAAAAGAGAACGAGAAACTAAGGCACTTCTTCTGGCAATTTGTACAGAAAGTAAGGTTCTTAACCGTAATTGCCAAATGTCGTCTCACAGAGTAAAGTTATACCTTGCCCCTGAAAATCTTGGCAAAATAACCAGCTTAAAACTTCTCATTGTGCTCCCTCCTGCTATTTTTCGAGACAGCTGGGATTTATGGCCTGATATTCCTAGAGAGATTATTGATGAAATGGCATTCATCTATGCAAGTTTGGCTCAGATAAATCATCTCATTGATAATTTGTCTGAACCGATTGTTTGGAAACAAGAGCAGTACCAAGAGCTTTTGAAACAATTTGGAGATGACTATTCTTTAATCGCAAAAAGTGCGGAAAACCTGCAAAAACTTTCTAACTATGGAGCCACTACAGCGTAACCAAAATGTGTGCGCACACCATCGAAAAACCATCTATTTTGGCACTATACAACTCACCCCCTATCCCTTGGCGTTCCTTTCCACCAATATATACCTTTTCTTTACAGCTTCGGTAAATAAACATAGCCCCGCCTTTTGACTGCACAAAATTGTGCACTCTACCACATCAAAAAATTCAAAGGGTCAGATTTCAAATCCAACTCTTTTTTCGTTCCCCAAAACCGTGGAGCAAAAATGCTGCCATTGACTGACAGCGCAAAGGATGAGCAAAATTTTGCACATCCTCGTTTTTTTTGTCCTTTGCATTGTGCAAAGTTTTGCACGTTGCTCTGAGTGCCGGTAGTGGGTTAACCACCCGCCGAAACCTTGGCCGCCGTTTCCAAGCAGGTGGGGTTGCCGTCCGATGCCGTCGGTCGCCTATATTCAGCCTATACCAACCACATTATTGCCACTCATTTTCATCAAAGCTCACACCACCATCCAAATCATTTTCATCAAAGACAGATTCCACAATTGAATAGGGAGGCCCGTTATAGTTTCTTTCATCTGCCTGGTCTAATTTGATGGCGACAATGGTTCTTGTGCCTTTGTCTGTACACCGCCATTTCCCTGTTTCGGTATAAAACTCAGTGCCAATT
>JADFZS010000232.1 GCA_015232405.1 Magnetococcales bacterium
AACCTTCGGCAATCATCAACAGACCACCGGCAAGCCCCAACATACTAAAAAAACCCATGAACCCCTGCCAATACCAACCCGCCACCGCTGCCAATATCAGCCACGGTGTCAATTGTCCCCAGGCTGGTGCTGCAGGTTGTGTTCTCCATCTGGCCTGATCTATCTTGCGGGCTAGCGGCGGGGCCTGGCAGTGGGCGGCCAGTTCATCCAATAATTTTATCGCTCGTTCACGGTTGTCATGCAGATAATCTTTGCCTGCCGTACGCCGTGGCAAAAATTTTTTAGCATCACCACGTATGTGGAAATAAAACTCAGCGTCGGGAGTTGTAAACTGGAACCGGCTCCCCTGCCAGGACCAGCTCAGGATATATTTTCCTTCACTAAAGGTCACCTCAAGGCTTTGTTGCAATGCCTTGGCAAAAGGATCGGAGGGTTGTTCCAGGCCATAACAAAGCCGCTCCATAAGCAGATGCCGCAGTGAGGCCGGTTGCAATCGTTTCATCGTGCTACCTCCAGACCATGTTTGCGGGCAACATCAGCAGCAATTTCCAACAATCGCTCGGCTGGTGCCTGGATCAGGGTGCGCCTGGGAGACGGCAGCAAAAACAGTTTGGCACGGCGCAGCATGGGGACAAAAAAACGGCTGCTTATGGTGATTTCGGGAAAGCTGCCATACATGCAACCACTACAAGCCTTGGTGATTGATTCACATTGGTCACGTAGGGCCGCCTGACGATATTGTTGGACAAAAGCCGGGTCTTGCACCTTGGGTGGATTGGCAAGGCGATAGTCACAACATACGGCCATTTCTCCGTTGGGCTGGATGGCGAAATAGAGATTGGGGCTATCGCATTGACCACCGTTGCGTCGTCGCCAGGTGATTGGAATATCGGTTATATAGTGAAATATATCATCCAGATATTCATCGGAGTCATAGAGATGTTTACCGGCATTGCGCATGGCTTTGGCTTGTTCTAGAACTTCACGAACCTTGCCATATTGGGAAGGGTGAAATTTTAAAGCCTGATCATAGGTGGAAAAGTTGCGAGGCTTGTCGGTTGTTGTGGTATGGGCCGGAACCAATGAAACCCACCAGCCTGTTTCAGTGGCAAAATCAATGATTGCGGGAATTTGATCCAGGTTCATTGGTGAAAGGACACACCCCAACACCGCAAAGGCATCCTCTGGAAATGTGGCATTGATATCGGCCATGGTGCGGATGGCCCGATGCCAGGAACGTTTAAAACCGCCATTGATTTTATCTTGCAGGGTTGGAACCAGGGCATCCAGTGATACGGAGATATCACAACCGCTGGCCTTGACCAAAGATTCAAGCTGCTTGCGTGTTGCCAAACCGTTGGTCTGGGTGCGAACATGGATGCCGTTCCGGGTCATGGCAGCCGCAATTTCAGGAAGATCATGGCGCACAAAGGGTTCTCCGCCAGTTAGCAACACCACGGAGGTGCCGACAGCGGCAAGATTTTCTGCAATGCGGCGGCAATCGTCCGTGGTGGCCTCTTCCTGGTCAGCATTGGCATAGATCACCTGACATTGACTGCAAACCAGATTGCAGCGTGCAGTTATATAAAACTGCACATAAATAGGATTTTCCTTGGTTAGGGCTGAGGCTGCCAGACGTGGCAATGCACCGCTAAAAAAGGCCATTTATAATCTCCTGCCGGGAGGCGAGTATCCTGGCACCATTATTTTCGGCAAAAAATGGCAATGTTCCAACACCACCAGCCAAGTATTGGCAGCAATCGTAAAATTATCCGGTCCAACCAAGCCAGGGGACGATAAAACCAACGGATCTCCTCTTCATGGCTGAGGATACGTTTCCAATAGCGGTCGCTGGATGGATGTATGCGGTCCACCAGATAATATTTTAAAAACACTATAAGTGTCGTAAGCCAAAAAAAACGGCTCTCTACATGGCTGAACCTTTGCCGAAACCATACCATCTGACTGCGGCGAATGGGATGTTCATCCTCGGTTCTCACCGCCTCAGCCATACGGCGATAGACGTTGATTGCTGGATTATGGGCTACCGGATCCCAAAATGCAGCCACCCCATTTGGTTTTAACACGCGCCTTACTTCATCTAGACACCTTTCAATATCAACATGGTGGAGCAGGTTTGCGGCATAGACAACATCAAATTGTTCCTCGGCAAACTGGCTGAGATCCTCGGCAGAGGAAACTTGGGTGGCTACCTCCACCCCATGATGCTGCGCGACCTTATGAACCACCTCCAACATGCCGGGCGAAAGGTCCGTTGCTATTACATCTGCCCCTTGCAAAGCAAAATAGACCGCCCCTTCACCACCACCCGAACCCAGCTCCAAAATTTTTTTGCCGCGCAAGTCTCCCATTTTTTCAGCCAGCCATTTGGGTTCCGGTGGGGTGCTAAGAGAAAAAGTTTCCAACACGGGAACCTGGGCCGGATCGATCTGCTCGGCCCATCTGTCATGAAAATCACGCTCACAATCTAATCGCTGGGATTCATCTGCTGATTTCATCATTCCCTCATTCTATTCCGTTTGCTGATGCCATTAGGGAAGCATCTATCCAAAAACAGAACGTATTTTAGAAAACAGTTGGCCGAGACCACCACTTTTGAAGCCAAATTCATGTATAAGCCTGCCAAGGGGTTTAGGGCGCATATAAAATTTCCAATAGGCTTTGCGCTGTAATTTTTTCAACCGTTTGCTGCTGCATCCAGGCCGTTCAAAGACGGTCCGGTCCGGTTTCATATCATCCCAGTTGATGGCGGCCAGATCCAGATAACCTCCGGCAACCATATCGTTAAAACTGGCAGTACCTGGAAGTGGCATAAAAATGGAAAAATTTGTCTTGTCAATATCCAGCTCAATGGCAAAGTTGATGGTGGAGTTGATCTGCTGTTCGGTCTCGCCGGGAAAGCCGATCATAAACAATCCTTGGGGTACTACCTTAGACCGCTTGACCAATGCAACCTTTTCGCGAATAGTCTGGATGGAAATTTTTTTCTTTACCTTTTCAAGGATCTCTTCGCTGGCACTCTCAATTCCCACGGCAATATAACGGCATCCTGCCTGATACATCAGCTCCAGATTATCTTCATGGAGGGTGTCGAGGCGGACCCCATTATTGGCTTCCCACTTTAGATCAAGTTTGGAGTCTATCATACCCTGACAAAGTTGTTGGAAAAACCGGCGGTTTATGGTGAGTTCATCATCGACAAAGGTGACGTTGCCAACCCCATGTACCTTTTTTAGATGCTGCAGTTCGGCCAGGACATTTTCCACGGAGCGATAACGCATTTTTCTGCCGACGATGGTCGGGGCAGAGCAATATGTACACTCAAACGGGCAGCCCCTGGTAGCCATTATGGGGATAAAGGGCAACGAGCTCATCCATTTGGGAAAGCTCCCCAGGTCGATATCCTCCCACCGTATACGGGGCAGCTTATCCAGATCAGCAACCACCTGACGGGCATTGATGTTGACCTTATCCCCGTTACGCCAGACCAAACCGGGAACCAAGCTTGGAACTATTTTATTGTTGAGTATTGATTGACAAAATTTGGGAAAACCAATCTCACCCTCGCCATTAAACCCATAATCAAGCATGGGGCTCATGTCTTGAAGTACATATTCAGGCAGGCTGGTAACATGGGGGCCGCCGGCAATGGTCACACAGTCGGGCATATATTGTTTAACCGCCGCCGCCATTTTTTTTATAAAGTTGTGATCATGGCTCATGGATTTAAAGCCGACGATCTTGAGGTGCCGATTTGCACTGAGAACGGCATCCCACTGCGCAAAATCGACTATCCCCTCCTTGGGGCAGTGTAAAATTGCCACCGAGAGATCATGATCACGTAACGCACTATAAAGATACAGCAACCCCAGATCCGGCAGGATGCCCGAGTAGCCCGGTCGAATGGGAATGACCAGAAGAATGTCTGCATCAATTTTTATGGCAGTTTTGGAGTTCATTCCCAAATTTCCAGTTAGGGCCTGTTGAGATACAAACCAACTAAAAAAGATTTCCAATCGATAGGCATTGTGACAGGTTTTGCCAACGATTTGCGCAAAATTTTTAGAGAAAACAATCAACAAACCAACTTTTGCAAAAGATCGCACCCAAAGCAGAAAATAGCATGCAATCACTATATTTACAAGTTAAGCCTTACCTATCACCTACCCCCACAGCAGTAAAATTTTGTGATTTGCAAGCCCTCTTGGAAGCTTGATTGGCAATATATTTCCTATAGTTGCATAATGAGCATAATGATCAAGCCTGCCCCCCCGGAGGCACATTGCCAGATCGCAAACAGGCTTGAGGGGAAAAAGGCAATTGGGAAGCCTAACCCGGAAATTTCATACTTTTCCTGGCTCGATTACACAGGAAGTTGCACACTGATTTCTAATTTCTTGTGCATGTCGTTATTGTCACGCACAAAAAATGCAGATTTCTTGTGCATGTCCATAGAGTCATGCACAGAAATTGGCGATATCATGTAAACACCTCTTCTTCTTGTGATAATTCGCTCACTTGGATGAGTAGGTTGAACAGTGCTTCATTAATATAGTAATTTTCTTTACCAAGTCTATGCTTGCTGAGTAGACCCAATTTAACAATCGCATCAAGATATTTAGCAGCGGTATTGCGGTGTACACGCAACTCTAGTTCTACAAATTCAATTTTGGTATAGGGATGGCGAAATAGATTGTTAATAAGATCCTGACTATAGATTTTTGGTAGCTCATCTCTTATTTGATGCTTATGATGTTGCATCAATTTTTTGATGCCGGTGACTAACTCAATGGTTTGTCGGGCTGTCTGTTCTACACCCGTCAGTAAATATAGCAACCAAGCTTCCCAATTTTCATAGGTGCGTACCGTTTGTAATAATTCATAATATTTAGTCTTGTTGCGATTGATGTAACGAGAAAGATAGAGTATTGGAATCTCTAGCATTCCCTGCTTTACCAGGTACAAAATGTTGATAATTCGTCCCGTTCTCCCGTTACCATCATAAAACGGATGGATGGTCTCAAATTGATGATGAATTACTGCCATACGAGTCAGAGGATCCCAATCACAGCCCTCATCATTATTGATAAAATGTTCCAAATTGGCTAACAGGGTATTAATCTCATCTGGGTGTTGTGGTGGTGTATATATGACCTCTCCTGTCTGCTCATTTTTCAATTCAGTTCCTGGTAGTTTTCGGAAGCCAGCATCGTTTTCTTCGACGGTCTCATGGATTACCAAAATATCATTCAAAGTCAGCAATCCAGTCTGTTTGACCTGCTCGAATCCATTACGCAGGGCTTCAGCATAGTTATGTACCTCTTTTGCAGCTATCGTCAAAAACTCTTTTGCCGCACTGTCACTGCGGTAGAGGTCATCGTGAGTGGTAATGATATTTTCAATTGCTGAACTATCTTTAGCCTCCTGAAGAGAGAGCGTGCTTATAAGGATGTTCTGATTTGGCATACCTGTAGCCACACCTTTCAATTCAGCCAATGCCCGGTGAGCTTGGGCTAGTTTTTTCAGGACAGCCCGTGTTTCTATTTCTTTTTCAAAAGGCAAAAATGGAATTTTGGACACGATATTTCCTTTTTTTGTAGGACTGGGAGTTAGAGGATATCCCTATTCAACAGAAAAGAAAAAGGGTTCGGATAAACATCCTTTTCTAAAAAACTTCCCTCACAAAACAAACGCTCTCCTTTACATATACTCCCCCTATTATTATCTCACCTCGGCGGCCTCCATCCACAAAACATAATAAAGTTACATATTCTTCCAGCCCCAAGGAGCGACGGTGGAAATTATCTCTGATCAGGACATTGCCAACCCCGCACACGCTCTATGGGCATCTGTCCTTGGCCAAGCTATTGCTGACTTGCATGATACGGTGGAACGATGAGTTTTGACCGAATTATCCCTTGGCAGGTTGCTTCCCAGCAAAGCCTGCCTCTGTTTCACCCGGCCCATCCAAAATCTCTATTTTGGATGGCTTGTCAATGAAGGATCGAAAGAAAAAAATATGGAAGAAAGTGTGCTTATTTTTGCCGAAAAATTGTCCTTGCAACGGGGTCCACCTCAACCAGATATGACAGGGTATGACACGAAATGACGGGAGTTGGTCACGATTTGGTCACGCTGGCCTTTCCGATTAATCTTGCTAAATGCCACCCATCTCACATCAATTGAGACAGCACTTCTTGAACTTTTTGCCACTTCCACAAGGGCAAGGGGCATTCCTACCAATTTTTTGTGAACGCATTGGCATTTTAGGTGTTGCCATATCTGGCCTTGCAGCAAGCATCTCAGCCCCAAACGTGGTCAATGTCTCAATTGCCCGAGGAAGAATCCCAAACATTGTAATGAGAAGCTCTTCTGGATCATGCCCCTCTGCTCT
>JADFZS010000233.1 GCA_015232405.1 Magnetococcales bacterium
CCGGTGGTTTCAATCTTAGGTTTGAAAATATGAAATATAAAGAGGAGATAGATGGGCTCAGAGCCGTTGCTGTTTTGGCCGTCATTTTATTCCATGCTGGTATTGAGTTTTTTCAAGGTGGCTATGTTGGAGTCGATATATTTTTCGTCATTAGCGGGTTTTTAATCACATCAATTATTGTCAACGATCTTGATGCGGGCTGTTTTACTTTCAGCTATTTTTATGAGCGAAGGGTAAGGCGAATCCTGCCAGCTTTAATCTTCATGATTATCGGCTGTTTGCCATTAGCATGGCTAATAATGCTGCCGAAAGAAATTGCTGAGTTTTTAAAAAGTGTCATTTCCAGTATTTTATTTAGTTCAAATATCCTCTTTTGGCAGACAAATGGTTATTTTGCGACATCTCTGGAAAAAACCCCTCTACTGCATACCTGGAGCCTTTCTGTTGAAGAGCAGTACTACCTTTTATTCCCGTTAGCGTTTACTTTTCTTTATAACAAAACAAAAAAGAATCTTAATATTCTGTTGATTGCTGCTGCTATAGTTAGTCTTGGTATTGCAGAGTGGGGATGGAGAAACTCTTCCGTCGCCAATTTTTACCTGATCCCCTCTCGCATTTGGGAGTTTGTTGTTGGCTCTTTTGTTGCGCTATATAGCATAAATAACGCAAAATATGTGCGAGCAATATCCACTGTTCGAGACAGTATGCTTGCTTTTGCCGGTATGTTTTTGATCGTATTGTCGATTCTATTTTTCGATAGTGCGACACCATTCCCGAGTATTTACGCGATTATACCGGTTGCGGGCACTGTCTTGATCATATTATTTGCAAAGCCAGGAACTCTCATTCATTGGGCTTTGTCAAGAAGGATAATAGTTGGTATCGGACTGATCAGTTATAGTGCTTATCTTTGGCATTACCCTCTCTTCTCTTTTGCAAGGATCGCGTTGATCGAAGAGTTGGATGAGTTTGTCATTAGCGGCCTTATTCTACTTACTTTGGCAATAAGCTATTTTAGCTGGCTAGTTATCGAAAGACCTTTCAGAAACAATGATAAGGTAAGCAGAAAACAGCTAACCAAGTGGGGAGCGACCTCTACTGTCTTCCTTATTGGCCTGTGCGTATACGGCTATAATTCCGATGGATTTCAAAGCCTGTTCTTAAATGATGGTTCCAAGTTTCTGCTTGAATACAAGGGAAAGCAAGCAAGCCTTCCTTTTTACAAACTAGAGTGCGACTATTATAACAACAACCAACTAAAGAAACATTGTCTATATCCAGAAAAAAATGATACCCAAGAAAAACCCATAACCCTTATCTGGGGAGATTCTCACGCCCAAGCGTTGGCTATTGGGCTGCGGCATAAATTCTCAGATAAACATTTTTTTGCACAAACGGCGACATCATCATGCCTGATCGGGATAGAAAAAAAGAAGGTTGAGACTATTCCAGATTATGATGTGAAATCGGGTCTGGCCATTAAGCCAGCTTGTGAAAAAAATAATGCCACAGCTTACTACTTTCTAAAGGAAAACAATGTCGATACAGTGATTTTTGCCATGAATTCACATCATAATAAGGTTGACTGGCACGCCGTATTATCCTTTGTTGAAAGTGCCGGTGTCAGAAGAGCGTTTATCGTTGGACCAACACCCCATTGGAGCGATTTACCTGCAGCATATGCCGCCTACCTGAACGATCCGCTGCTGTCAATAGACAAGTATCTCAAAAACTCCAAAATAGATGAAAATCATGTTATGTCTCTTGAAGTTGAACAATACTCAATGGATGTAAAGCTTATCTCGATCATCCGATTGATGTGCTCTACCTACATGAGTTGTAACTACAGGGTACCTGAGGTCAAAAAGAATGATTTCTTAATTTCATGGGACTACGGACATTTAAGCTATTCGGGGTCGGTCTATATCGCATCCGAACTTTTCAGCTCCTATTATGCTGAAAGCCTGTGAAAACACAAACCTGCCAACGTATGTACAAAATGCTTTATTCCAATAGATTTTTTCCTAACATTTTTTCCATTGCCAGGAAATAGTCATAATCCCATCGCATACCTTCCCATTCAGTGCATTCGCTACAATAGCTCACACTGCTGAAACGTCTGTTGATATGATGGTCCCTTAATGTTTCATAAGTGTCGCCCTGCCAAATATCCTTGATACTGGTTCTGTTAATATTGCCTATCTCACTTTTGTTATGCCAATCATCTATACAGAAACAAAATTGTCCATCTTCACAGATGGTTAGGCGACGCCAAAAAAGCTGGCACGGCCAGCGTTCCACATCTGAAGCAATTTTTTGCTTACCGGTAATATTGCCACCAACAGAACCGGTCACTGATGTGGCATCATAATATGGACGAACTAAAATATTATCGACTTTGGGTTGCCAGTATGCCTTAAATGCCTCCAGCTCCTTCTCTGCCTCTGGTTGATCGATTATATTGACCTGAATTTTAATATCCGGTGCATGGGTGTTACGCAGCTCTATCAAGTGATGGACATTATCCAGAACACGCTTCATGTTGCCACCACGTATTTTTTTGTATGTCTCTTCAGTGAAGGCATCCAGACTTATATTGATCACGTCCAAGAGCCTCTCTTTGATAATTGGCTCAGATATTTTTTTTGAAAGCTTCTGGCCATTGCTAGTGATGTTTATGGGATATATCCCCTTTTTTTTGGCATAACGCATCATATCTAAAAACCGGCTGTGAAGAAGCGGTTCACCGTCAGTTCCCAGATTTAGTATCGACCAGGGAAATTGTGCCATTTCATCGCACACTTTGGTCCATATCTCCCAAGACATCTCAGTTCGCTTATAACCCTCACTTTGCTCAAATTTTGGTGAATAGCAGTGGATACACCTCAAATTGCAAAAGTTGACAATACTGACAACCAACATGGGAGGAAAAATGCGATGCTTTTCTGCTGCAAAACCGTATTCCATTATTCAATACCTTGAGGGTGTTATATACATTTTCATACTGTTTTGATTAATCATTCTGATACCATTTGGAATCAAGTTTATTCAAGTGCTGCAACTACCTGATCAATTTGTTCATTGGTGAGTTCGGGATACATTGGGAGAGAGAGGGTTGCCGAAGCTTTAAATTCGGAGTGAGGAAAATCACCTGCTCTATAACCCAGTTGGGAATAACCTTCCTGTAAGTGTACCGGAATAGGATAGTGAATATTGTAGCCGATCCCTCGCGCCTTAAGTCTTTCAATTAAAACATCACGGTTGTTGGTGTCTGGGGCAAAAACGTGATAGACATGTTTAAACCCCTTAGGTTCAGATGGCAACCTCCAGCCAAAATGCCTTAATTTTTCTCTATAGTAACTAGCATTGCTCCTGCGTTTCTCGGTCCAATCTTCTAGATGATCAAGCTTGACATTTAGTACAGCCCCCTGGAAACCATCCATACGATAGTTAAACCCGAGTGTGTGACAAAAGTGCTTTTTTTCCTGCCCCCAATCCCTGAGCTGCGAAACGCGTTTGGCTAACTTGTCATCATTGGTGACTACCATCCCGCCTTCACCGCATGCACCAAGGTTTTTACCAGGGTAGAAGCTGAAGCAACCCACATTTCCCATACTGCCAACACGTTTTCCGTTGATCTCTGCTCCATGGGCCTGAGCTGCATCCTCAATGATTGGAATGCCATTTTTTTCAGATATTGTCGCCAAATCTGTCATGTTAGCTGGTAAGCCGTGGAGGTGAACTGGGATAATGGCCTTGGTTCTCTCCGTTATGGCATCTTCCACACGGTTGGGATCGATATTTCCCGTCTCCTGGTCAATATCGACCAGAATGGGACGCGCCCCTATATATAAAATTGATGCTACAGTTGCTACGAAGGTACTTGGCGTAGTGATAACTTCATCTCCAGCATTCACTCCAGCAGCCAATTGAGCCAAATGCAATGCACTGGTTCCAGAGTTTACAGCGATGGCATGTCGAACACCGCAAAACTCTGCAAACCTCCCCTCAAACCGTTTAACAGCTGGCCCTAAAATAAATGACCCGCCATCCAATACTTCGGCAATTGCAGCATTCAACTTGGGGCGAATCGAGATGGTTTGAGCCTGCAAATCCAAAAAAGGTACCATCAGCCTATCCTCTATATTCATGCATGATTGTTGGTTGCTACAGATTGTTTGTTAAAAACTCTCTGGTCTTCAGAAGAGTTAAAATAGTCGAAGGGGACAAGGAAGTGTCCTGGAAAAAAGCGTTCTACGCCGTCTCGACCAAGATCACGTAATTTGTCATGGTCCAATGGAGTCGTGAAATAGATGAATTCCCGCTCTTCTGCGCCAGTATTGCTTTTGAAAGAGTAGACTGAATCGTAACGTAGTTTTGACGATTGCCAATTAAAAAATCGCACTCCTTCCCTATGAGCAAGGCACATGATCTTTTCAGTCAACATATAATTAGGTGCAGCCTTGGCAAAATAGTTGTCCATACTCATCATGTAGACATCCATAACTTCAAGATGGTTGATACAGAAAGCTCCTGAGACAATACGATCATCCAAAGTCAGCAAATAAAGATTTGCCTTGCCTTCAGGTCGCAGCTTATCCCACATATTTTCAAAAATGTCTATCGGTAATGGCTCGGCCCCCAACTCACGATGACGCTGGTTGTGGATCTCATACCACTTTATAAGCTGTTGTTTTTTGTTTGCTTTCAGAAATAAAAAACCAGCATTAACGCCTTTTCTGACGTTACGACTAAAATTTGATCGCTTTTTAGTTGTTGACAAGTGAACTTTACCATCTTTTATTAGTTGATCAAGGTCGGCAACCTGGCAAAAGTTATGAAATTCTATGGTCTCCCCGAGTAATGATCGATATAAATGGCCGTCCTGACAAAATGGTGTGTTTATGACGCTGAAAGCAATGCACTGTTGTTGTTTTGCGAAGTCGAGAGCATGATCCAACAAAGCTTTGTATAGCTGAAATTGTAACTGTGAAGAGATATCTGGCAGCGAAAATATGCCTCCCATAGGGCCAGCCTGAGGAACTGAAACCAGCAGGTTTCCAGCTTCAGAGCGATACAAATATAGTGGCAGTCCAGCTATATTCTCTCCATCAAGTTGGGCCAATAAAAACCAGGGCTCATCCGGCCCCATAAAACCGATAATTTCAGCCCACAGCGTGCTTTGCTGAATACAGGCATCCAAACACCTCTCATGGAGGCTTTCATATTGTCGGCAGAGAGGTGAGTCTTTGGAAAAACGTACAATCTCTAAACTCATAATTCCCTTCTAGCTTGTAACAGTTACAGGTTGCATACCTCAAATTTATTTGACTTATTTATGTTAATTTTACAAGCACCTATCAAAAGACATTTGAGAATCACATCTTACAGTTATTGGTGGCATTAACTTCTAAAAATATTCACACATCACCAGGTATACTAAGCTTTTTCATAGAATTTGCCTCATCATACTGGGTACACTCTGCAAACGACAACCATCTTCTTGGTAGGTATTGCTACTAATTTTTTTCAAACCTGTAACTAATCATGTCTGCTAGAGTCCAGGTGATCCCGCGAATCCCACCAAAGCTGGAAGCCCCTTTTTGACGCCTGTGAAAACTTGATTTGGTTTCGCCAATTTTAAATCCCAACCTTTTAGCCTCCATTACCATCTCTGGTGTGACGAAAGCCGGACTGGTGGATCGTACACTAATCTTCGTCAGGACTTCACGGCGATAAATCTGAATAAAATTCAGATCCTTAAATGGAATGCCAAATAGTAATTTTAAAAACAACCAGTTAACAAAAGACATCAATCGCCTCCAATTGGTATGGCCAGAACGATCAATGCGACTCACAACGACAAGGTCGTAGTGATCCAGCAACGGCAAAATATTCGTCAGATCTTCCATGTCAAAAGGAAGATCCATGCTATTATGCATTACTATGTCGCCCCTGGAATAGCTAATTCCTGCTCTTAGTGATATCCCAACATTGACATTCACGGGATTATGGAACACCCGAACTTCGTCGGGATATTCATTTTGCATGGTATCTGCTATTTCCCCAGTACGATCTGTGGAGGCATCGTTGATTATCAAGATTTCAAAGTGCGGGGTTATCTTCCGTAAATGTTTAAGGCATGTCTGAATTGTGTTGCGAACATTTAGTTCCTCGTTGTAAGCTGGAATAACTACAGAAATATAAGGCGCACCACTATGTTTATTGTCTTTATTTTTGTCGGGTTCTGATAGCACGCTTGGCGTTGAAGTGGATTGCTGGTTGGTATTGCTCATAAATATGACATCCCATGTGGGGGTAATTTGTAAACAGCTCTGAGCAGTGGTTGGTTTTCCGGGCATCCAGACGCACTATATGCTGCTTGATTGGTCGCTTACTTTTGCGCAGTATAG
>JADFZS010000234.1 GCA_015232405.1 Magnetococcales bacterium
TGGTTGTTTGATTTTTGTGGAAATTTCAATTTACCATAAAAGAGGTTGAACTGGGCACTTCTTACATAGGATCTACAATTAACGTCATGATTTAAAATAGAATAATAACACAAGCACTATTGTTTGGTTTTACTCAGCAGAGGGCTGTGTTGGCAAAATCTCCAGGCTGTCACGAAGATACTCTGGAAATTCACTTGTCGGGTATACACAGTTGTTATCAACAAACCCCAGTTTTTCCAAGCCAGCCTCGTTGCCAACAAAGTTATCTTCACTGTCTGATGATAACCAACCACCGTTTACAAAGCCATAATAAGATCCAAAACGTTCACCTGTTTGCACATCCCATAGCCTGATGGTTGCGTCATTCCCAGCAGAGAGAAAAAATCTTGAGTCTCCACTGAAGGTGACACTCCTAACGGAGTCAGAATGATCCTTATAAGATCGAATCAACTTACCACTTTGAACATCCCATAGCCTGATGGTGGAGTCATACCCAGCAGAGAGGAAAAATTTTGAGTCTCCACTGAATGTGACACTCCGAACGGAGCCAGTATGATCCTTATAAGATCGAATCAACTTACCACTTTGCACATCCCATAGCCTGATGGTTGAGTCATCCCCAGCAGATATGGCA
The DNA here is from genome assembly GCA_015232405.1 of Magnetococcales bacterium. Taxonomy (GTDB): domain Bacteria; phylum Pseudomonadota; class Magnetococcia; order Magnetococcales; family JADFYX01. The sequence goes on from JADFZS010000234.1 coordinate 635, forward strand.
TAGGACCCATCCTTACTGGAAGCGATGCTATTAACCCAATCCCAATGTCCTGACTGTACCGAAGGTGGTTTTTTGCACTTAGTAGTGGTGGGGCTGGAACAAGATTTTATCTGCTCTTTTGTTAGCTGCTTTTTGTTGAATTTAGCCCTGTACATTCTTACCAAGCTCATTTTTGTGTCTGCAAATTTTGCTTTAGCAAGATTAGCTCTTTGTAAATATGAGGAATGAATTGTTGCTGAGGAAAAATCGGACTCGTCCAGATTGGCTCCTGCTAGGTCTGCTGCAACCAAGTTGGTTTGGGAAAAATTACAAGTGGATAGGTCTGCATTTTGCCCTTTTATTTCATGGAGGTCTGCTAAAGTAAAATCACCTCTAATTGTAGCATCTGTAACATTGCTATTTTTTAAGTTAGCACCGTTAAAATTGACGTTTCGCAAAGTTTGACCAGACATATCAACACCCTCGAGCTTGGCTCCCGGAAGTTGCCATGACTGTGGGGTAAGAGGTGGGTTTGTTGCTACCTTGCACCATGCCAGTGCAATTAAGAAAATATTTTCAGAAATATGTTTCTGGTAATCTGCTTCCATTGCTGCGGAGATATTTTCAACAACTCCCTCTTTATCCTGAATAAGGTCCAAAATAAAAGCTATAATCTCTGGGTTTAAACGTGGCAGGTTAAACATTTCCAACTGTCCATCTTCCAAGGCAGAGCTTAAAGCTTTAGCCAGAAAAAACTCCTGAAAAGAGGTGTGGGCAAAACCATAATTTCCATCTTCATCACGGGACAAAAAAGCAGTTGTCCGCATCTCAGTATCAAAGCTCTCTATGCTTTTGCTGGTTATGGTTAGTGCTGGCATCATATTTGGCAGGTTTTTTTGCAGCCAGATTCTCAGCTCTTTAAAAGGTATACGACGAACACCATCTCTCCATAGTCGGCTTGCCAGCATCTCCATGAATTCCAACTTTACTTCAGGAAAAATTACATGTTTTTCATCATCCCGTTCAATCCAGCCTTCAATCACCGTTTGATAAATATCTGCTGCACTAATGGTTTCCCCAGAACGGGCTTTTTTTTCTAGACGGTCAAGACTTTGGGTGATCATGTAGAGTAGAAAAGGTCGTTGGGCGAGATCCATTAAATTATGGGCATTTTTTAAAAAACCTAAAATCTCCTCCCCTCGGTTGGGGAACAGTTTTTCCAAATATTTAAATATGCGTTTTTCATCAAACTCCTCTAGATACATAATGCGAAAATCATTTTCGTTATAACCGTCTCTTGACCGACTTGGTGCTCCACCTGCAACTTTTACTTTTTCGTCCCGTTGATCGAGAAAATATTGGGTACGACATGAGAGCAGTACCTTGCCATTGCTTCCGGGAGGGGAGGCGTTACGAATTTGGCGCATTAAATTTGCAGCATCTTTTTTATCCTGATTGGCAGATATCTCATCAAACCCGTCAAAAATCAGAAATACCGACCCACTTTTAACTGCTGTTAAAATTGCCTCTGCTGGTACATGTTTAAAGCCGGAGTCTTCTGAAAATAGATTGATCATATTTTCCAGTTTAATATTTTTGTTACCAATTTTTCCCGGTACGACCCTTAAATCCATGTAAAAGGGAACTGGTAGTAAGTGGTCTTTATCTCTCCTGTTTAAAATTTCTTTGGCAAACATACGGCAGAGAAAGGTTTTGCCAATACCAAAATCTCCCAACAAAGCACAGATGGGAGGGCTGTTTTGTTCTACCAACCAGTTGCTGAGCAGGGTTATTCCATCACCTTTTACATAACTTTCTGGGGGATACTCCTTTTGATTGGGGGCGTGTCGTAATGTTTCAAGGCCATGGGTGTCTTTAATTCGCCAAAACCGAATGTGGTTTGGCAGGTTATCCAACACAATCCGCTCACATGGTGTGGCGTTAAGGCGATAATCAACCTCTTTAACTATCAGATGATCATTACGGGCAAAATTTGTTGATTTTGATGTTAGCAACTCATCTTGATTTACAACCACAAGGTTCAGCTTATCATTGGGTTTTTCATCGTGGGATATTGTTATTCTATAAACCCCATCGCTCATTTTTCTTTGTAGGGTTTTTTTTTCGCCATCACTCAGCTCTGCCAATACAGTGCGAGTAACTTCTGCTAAAAAAGGGTTGGCGAGTATATACCCCCCTTCATGACCAAAATCTTTTAGGCTCGATAGCCAACCGCTCCAAGGATCTCCCGGTTTTACACCATAGCCTTGACCATATAAAGGTTGGTTTTTATTATCTGGCCAGTTGTTTGTTAAAAATGGTAGGTCTTCTGCAAATTCTATCCCTTCTAGTACAAGTGCTTTTCCTGGCAGCATCCATTTTTGTATCTCTTTGATAATCTGTTTTGCATCCATTCCATCCCCAAGTTGATTCATTAAATCACGAAATCCTGGGGAGCGTTTTTGTCCTGCAGTTGGTTCTCTACCCGGAAGGGTTCCAGCATCCATTTTGCTCCACTCTGCCAGCTCCTCCAGTTTTATTGCTGTGAATCGGCTTAGCCATGAGTTGGCATCATCAATCACAAATCGTAGTTTAAATATACCGTGTAGCCGTTTTATGGATTTGGCCTCTATTATTTTTTCGTTTAACTCAAATAGCAGGTTATCAAGGGCATAATGGTCCATAAAATCGATAAATAGATCGGAATCCACCATATCTGGTTCTAAATTAATGCTAAAAAAAAGATGTTTGGCACTGTTGCCATTGCTAGCTACCACATCACTACGTAATGTTTCTGCGGTTTTAATTTGAGCCAATGCCATGAGAAACAGCACCAAATCCCACGGTAGACCACAATCTTTGGCTTTGTTAAATATCTGACCATATGATTCACCCTCTGGCCCCAAGGCAAGGCACTCCATACCCATAACCGGAGAGCCACTAGGGATAATGGGAACCACCTGGATAATAGGTTCAAGTTTACAACCAAGGTTGGAAAAAAAGCTGCGGTCATCTTCATCAAGATTTCGCCAGATTTCTGGGGCAACACGTTGGGCATAAAGGTTGAGATCTTTGGCAAATGTGACCATGGGCAGATTTAAGGTTGCTATGGGTAGGATAAACTCATGTTCTGGAGTATCAGGAAACCTGCTGTTACTAAGATCTTGGCCTTTTTCTATCTGTTGGGCAGTAATTATTGCTGCTTGATCGCGTTTATCAATAAAAGCCTCTTGCTCAGTTAATTGTCGCTCAATCCATACAGTTTTTTTATCAATTTTTCGGTTATCTTCCAGGTGGGCTAGCCTTATGGGTTTGTTGTTTTTAATAAGGCCATCATTTAACCTTTTTTTAAATGTGCGAAACTCCGCTCCTGCCTCTTTTTGGCTTTTTTTGGGCCAAAGCTGCTCTAAAACATCAACCAAGGGAATATCATCTCCCTTTATACACTCCTTAAAAAGAGAGGCAAGCAACCCGGTACTCAGTTCTATCGCGTCACTCAGGTCATGACGGGCAGCGGTTAAAGCCTTTGCAGCCTGTTGGCAGTTCATTTTTTTGTAACTAATTTCTAAACCCATAGCAGCCCCCAATTTTATGGTTGTCATAGACTTGTTACGCACTTGCAATGCACTACAAGTAACAACATAAAAAATTAATTTCAATAACTATTTTGTTAACTGATTGTTAAAAATATTTGTGAAGAATGCTTTTTGGGGTAATTATTAACATAAAACAAAAACAATATGTTTTATGTTAGCACTCCTATGTAAAAGCTAACTATTGTGAGATTTAAGAAGTTCTTGATCACAGTTTAGGTAAGTGGTCAATTTTTCATTTAAGTCGCAGAATGCTGAGAAATAATGATCTTTTATTGCGGTGATTATATTTTGGACGGTATCTTCATTGTAGGTATGAATGGTCATTTTACGGCTTTTAATCATAGCTGACCATTTTTGCTTGGTTTTTTTATGATTCTCAATGCCAAGAATATTGTATTTGAAGGATTTTTTTAGTACATCTTGATAGTCTAGAATTAATACCTCTCCTTGATATTCTAAAAAATGTTTCAGAGTGCTAAATGCTAGCTCATAATTATACTCAAAAATCTTTATTAAACCCCGTTCCTCAAGCTCGTTAAGCTCTCTCTTCTCCAATATACGGGTTAGCTGCCCTAATACTTTTTTATAACTCTTAAAATGCTGTTTCCACCTTATATCATCGTCAGACATTTTTATATCCCTCAACCATCTGGCTAAATCAGGGGGCTGTTTTTGCTACATGCAGCAGCGGTTTCTGCCGCTTTTTTTGGCTTTGTACAGATTTTTATCGGCTTTTATTATTATCTCTTCCAGGGTTAGGTCGATGGCTGACTCTGCAATGCCTAGAGATACTGTTATGGTGGGGAGGGGGGAGCCGTCTTTTGTTTTTATTTCTTGTTTTTCTACATTAATACGCAGACGTTCGGCGACTACCATTGCCTCTTTGGCGGTGGATTCCGGCAGGACCACCGTGAACTCTTCACCACCGTATCTTCCGGCTACATCCATGGGGCGGATGGTCTCTTTTAATACTTTGCCTAGAGCTATCAATGCTTGATCTCCGGCTTGGTGGCCTTGGGTGTCGTTGTAGTTTTTAAAACGGTCTACATCCACCATTATTACAACAAACCTATTTCCGCTCATCTGGCTACGGGTGTAAACCCGGTTTAAAAATTTATCCAGCTCTCTTCTATTCATCAGCCCGGTCAGGCCGTCTAGCTGGCTTAGATCTTTTAGACTTTCCACCTCACGGGAACGGTCGATAAAACGTTCGTTATCGGAGATTATCCAATCGGTTAGTATAAACAGCAGGTTTTGTGATATCTGGGCCGATTTGCGAATTAAACCCCACAGTAGCTGCCGGGGAATGACCAGTAATTGACAAGGTTGTCGCACAACCACCAATGCCGTTGCCCTGGTTTCACCCAAAAGTGAAAGCTCCCCTACTGTTTCACCGACATTTACCTGTCTTATGGGGGCGTTGTCTATTTTTTCCAGGTGGATGGACATACTGCCGGAGAGCACTATATATGTTTTGCTGTTTTCACTGTCGATATCAATTAAAATCTCTTCGGGATCTACATATATCACCGAGCACTGCTTTAGCTCATCCATATATACTGCCGGATTAATATCTTTAAAAAGATTGCAGTTCTGTATTATCTCAAAGTGGTGGGAACTTGTGAATTTAGCCATTTTTTTTATGCTTCCCTGTTTTTTTAAAAGAAAGCTGCCTCCCACTAAAAAATTATTTTACCTTACCAAAGCCAATTATATCATAAGTTCAAAACATAGAAAGCCAAATGTTTGTAACTTAGTTTAACTTATGGGGTTTATATCTGTTTTCAATGGATACTTTGCCCCCTGGCCCCAATTGGGTAAAATAATCACCTTTAAATTACATGATGGTGGTTTTTTAATTAATGGATTGGTTCTGGTAAAAAATATGCCACTTCAACCAAGTAGGGTTTGGTGATAAGCCAGGTAGCTATAAATAGGTTGACCTATGATTTGTCCATGGTTAGTCTCAGCTACCTCTTTTTATTCGCTTTAAATGGATAACCGATAAGTTATGTTGGATATATTAACATCATCAACAAACGATACCCTGTCACTATATAAACGCATGGTTTTGGTGCGCAGTTTTGAAGAGCGTCTTCTTGCCATGTTCTCCCAGGG
>JADFZS010000235.1 GCA_015232405.1 Magnetococcales bacterium
AGTACTTTGAGCAGAAACCTGTCTGAAGAATCTGATTTTCTGGGCACGATCCGCCGTGGTGAACATGTGACTGTCCTCTATCGGCAACGGAGTACCAAAATGGATGGCGAATGGCTTGGCCGACTGGTGCTTGGCTATGAAAAGGGTGAGGTGAAAATCTTTGCTGCTTCTATTTTCTAGTATTTTGAAACGAGTTGATAATGAGTGAAACTGTCCAAGAGAATAAGTTGGTCGAGCTGACCTATAAAGTGACGGATGCCGATAGTGGGCATGTGTTGAGTGACGTCTCCTTCCCGTTGGGATACGTCCATGGCGTCAAGTCGGTTCTGAGTCCAATTGTAACTTCCGAGCTTGAAGGCAAAAAGGCTGGTGACGTCATCGAGGTCAAGATCGACTGCAACGAGCTTTATGGTCCGCGGGATGAATCGTTGGTCATTGTCGATCGCGTTGAGAACGTACCTGAGGAGTATCGTAAAGCCGGCACCAAGGTGCTGATGGAGAATAACAAGGGTGAGACCAAGACCTTTTACGTTACCAAGAACGACGGTAAGATGGTGACCATTGATGGCAACAACCCTATGAGTGGTCGCAATGCGAAGTTTGTCCTGGAAATTCTTTCGGTTCGGGATGCCACTGAAGAGGAAATTGAGGCTGGCGGTGCTATCGTCGAAGATACGCCTGATGTAAAAGGCACTCAAAAGGTTCAAATTTAGCCAGGATGTTGCATATAAATTAATATTGGAAACATGACAGATTTTAGTTGCTCCCACATTGTAATTATCAACAGGAACCGCCTAGCAAATAGGCGGTTTTTTTGTTGCGTCTATACTATGCTCTGTTGACATTCAGCCCGATACCGCACTGCGCCATCAAGGGTTTGGCCTGAAAAAGCGCCATGCTGCGTTGTTCGTCGCTTATTTGGCTTTCAACCAAACCGCGCTCCTCACGCCTTGCCTGACGCTTTTTCAGGCGCAAATGCGGCTCCGTTTTAGAATGTCAACACGCCCTATATCAGATCAATAAATAGCAGCTTGATTCAATTTGAAAGGAATATCGAATTTACACTACTTGGCGGGACATGATCTTTCCAGTTCAATATGTGACCAGGCGGCGAGGATGAGACGACGAGACAGTACAGTCATTACAGCGAAGGAGCCGAAGACGAAGCCAACGACGTCACTGATTGAATTGGAAAATGCTATGAGCTCTGGCTGTAGAAGCGTACGTTATAGATGTCACTGGCTGAGCACGGGGGTGGAGATAGTGTCAGGTACGTTATGGGATGTTGCAAGGGGAGGATTTGGCTAGCTAGCAGGCTGCACGAACCGGGAAGGGTTCGTGCAGCCTATTTGCTTACGGGCGTTTTGGGGTTTGGTACTTTGCCACTTTTTGCATCTCTACCCAGATGGTTTCATAGCCAACGAAACCCTTATCATTTGCGGGCAGCTGCTTGGTAGTGAAAAATTTGGTCTTTCCGTCTGGAACTTTCGGACGAGTTTTTTTCGGAGCGCTCATAGTTTACCTTATTCCTCTACAGTTGAGATGGTCATTACTTGCTTATGCAAATTACAATACAATCCAGTGGATTGCATATATATTGAATCAAAAGGAGCTATCTTCTGTGACAAAACTTGCTGATCCACAATCTCATTATAGCGTAAAAAACATTCTATCAGGTTAGCACGGTTTATGAAAGTGTTGGACTGTGAAAAAATTTAGGCTCGTGATTGTAGGAGTCTACTTCTATTATTGTCTGCAATTCTAGTAACTTTTACGGTCCAAATTGAACCACCATCAAGTTTGTGGACCCCAAGCCTTGAGTATGATGTTGAACTCATATGGCAATCCTGGATATTTGAGCCTCCCCCAACATTGTGGACACTGCACTCCAAGCATAAGATGTCTTGGGAGGAGGTCAGGGTTTGATATGAGGATGATATTGTGGGAAATGTCCGTTATCCTGTAACGTCAATCAATAAGAGTTGGAGTACCAATCATGTGGTTGTTTCTCGAAGGAGGGCGCTTTCTTTCCATTGTTGCGGATACTGGCGATTCATTCCTGGTACAGGCAAATTTGCCGGGAGATATAGAGACGAATTTCCCCAGTGTTGATATTCAGGAGGCTACAGGCACCGAATATCGCTTCTCTGCAACTGTACCTCGTCAGACGGTAATGAGCGTCATACAGGATGAGCTTGCCGGTCTCAACTATTCAGATCTGTCTAAAACGGTATGTAACCCAAATCGAGTCAAAGCAGTGAATATGGTTAAAGAGGCAATGGTAGATGCTCAAGAGGTGGCAAGGAGAGGCGGAGATGTCGGATCTGTTTGCCATGCAACGGAATAATTGAGCCAGAATTTTTCACCACGTTTCGCCCATTGCCAAGCTGGGTAGAACCACAAATAGAAGCACAAAAGCAAAACAGTCACTTAGCCTGTTTTGCCAAGTGACTGTTTTACATGGCACGCCCGGAACGATTCGAACGTCCGACCTGTGGTTCGTAGGCAGGAACTCCCGGTTTCACAACCTCCTTGTTGTGCCTTAACTGTTTGGAATCGTTCTGTATTGATCATTGCTGATTTTTTCTACTGTGTGTGGATTTTGCCGGTTTTGGAGCAAGATTCACACACGGATTCACACACAGTATTACGAAAAAATTCAGGTTAATTGGTCTATCACCGCTTTTGATCAACTTCTGTTGGCTGTGCAGTCGTTTTTACATCTCGCACAACCGGCTCCAAACCGGCGTCTCTGGCTCGTTGTTGGGCTTTTTTTGCCGCACGGTGCAGGGCGATCTCTGCATTGCGAAAATCGGGATCGTCCAATCTATTAGGTGGCTTGGGTGGTTGAGACATCGTTTTTTCCTTCATCAAGCGTTTAGCACCCTCAATCCCAGATGATCTTCCATCGGGTCGAAGTCATGATCATCATGGAGTAGGGAAGAGCTGTTCATGATGCAAAAAGTGCCGATCATTACATCAATGGTCTTTCGGACGGTCACCCCTTTGCTGCGTAGTAGACGGTAGTTCTCGTCGCTTCGTATGGCAATATCTTTGCCAGCCATTGCTTGAAAATCCAGGGTGTCCAGAAGGCTTTTAGCAACCTGAAAATCCTTGTCCTTGCGAAACCCTTGCAGCACCTCGGTCAAGATCAAATCACCCATGATGATTCTTTCCTGCCCAAGGAGTCTGTCCTGCAGATCAGTTTTATCTGACACCTTATCGTAGAAGAAGTCAATCCAGACAGAGGAGTCAACCAATATCAATTGTCACTCCGCATCTTGTCCAGATCACCTGCCCATTGCAGCTTGCCTCTGGCCTCTCTGATTTGCTCTTGCTTTTTCATCTTGACCAAGGCTTCAATCCGGTCTCTACAGCCTCATTTTTGGTCTTCAAACCGGAAACAGCCATGGCTTGGTGCATCAGATCGTCGTTGATAACGATGTTGATTCGCATAAAACCCTCCACTCACTTACTTGAGTTTACCTCCGATCGTATGCACGCTGTATGAGCAAGAGCCAAGAAGGATTTTTTGATCGTTAAAAAACCCTTTCATCAGAATCTTTCAAATTCATCGTCTCCCATATCCATCTCAATATTGGCTCCACCTGTTTGTGTCGAAGTAGATGGAGGAAGTGCATGAGCTTTTGCCGCTATATTCCTTGCTGGCCTGTAAGGTTGGGCAACTGGTTTGGATGTTGTATGACCGTTAGGGTTGCGTGAAACTTGACTCCCTGCTGTATGATCAACTTTAAAATAGGAGATGGCGGTGTTCATCAGGTCTGCCTGAGCAGACAACTCCTCAGCGGTGGCAGCCATCTCTTCGGAAGACCCGGCATTGCGCTGTATGACCGCATCAAGTTGTTGCAATGCCTGATTGATCTGCCCGGTTCCAGTATTCAACTCAGAGCTGGCTGCGGAAATCTCTTGAACAAGTTCAGATGTTTTCTGTATATCCGGAACCAGTTTATCGATGATCTGACCAGCTTTTTCGGCAACCTGGACACTTGAGGCGGAAAGGCTGCTAATTTCCCCGGCAGCCGTCTGACTCCTTTCAGCCAATTTACGCACTTCCGCCGCCACGACCGCAAAACCCTTGCCGTGCTCGCCGGCTCTAGCCGCTTCAATGGCGGCGTTCAGCGCCAGTAGATTGGTCTGTCTGGCAATCTCTTCGATGATGCCGATCTTGTCGGCGATTTCCTTCATCGCGCCAACCGCTTCCTGAACGGCGTTTCCACCTTCACTGGCGTCACTGGATGCCTGCTTCGAAATTTTTTCCGTGGTATGAGAGTTGTCGGTAGTCTGCTGAATATTAGACGTCATCTCCTCCATGGCAGATGATGTCTCTTCAACTGAAGCGGCCTGTTCGGTTGCTCCTTGTGAAAGCCCCTGGGCGGCATCGCTGAGTTGTGCGCTGCCGGATGTCACTTGAGCCCCAGAACTTTGAATTTCAAGAACTGTCGAACGCAGTTTCTCAACCATTACCTTGAGCGCGATCAACAACCCGCCGCACAACTCGTCTCGTGTGCATTGTGGATTTATATGAACCGACAAATCACCTTCCGAAATGCGGGTGGCGGCATCCAATGCAATATGTAAAGGCCTATTGATGCCCCGTGAAATAGTAGTACCCAAAAACATCGACAGGACCATGCCTACCAAAATTCCGATGATGATCTCAATTGTGGCCAGTTCCTTGACCTCTTCCGATTCTTTGACTGCCTTATTTATCACTTCTCTTGCGCTATTCTCAACCTGACCAAGTATCTCCAGGGTTTTCTCACCGACAGCGTCCGCTTGTTCATCATTTATTGCACGCTCAACATAAAGTTTGCCCATCTGTTCCTGCAACATCATGAAATGGTTAGCTGTGTTGTGGAATTTGCCTTCATGAAGGGCGTCAATCTCCTGCACCATCTGCCACAGTTCAGCCACGTCAACTCGGGCAATCTTCCCCTCATCATTGACCGCTCCATTTAGCAGAGCTTGAGTCCAGCCTTTGAACTCATGCATTGACGCTTTGTATTCCCCCATGATTCTTTTCATGCTCTCATCATCCAGGCTCTGTGCCATCTCTTCGATGGATATCCGGCACATGCTCAAAGTGGATTTGAGCTCCATTGCCATATCGGCCCAGGTGTTCTCAATTTCCATGATGGATTGGGCTGAAGTGCCTTGAGCCATTTTACTTTGTATACGGTCTTTGACTTTACCCTCGAACTCTTCTGATAAGTTGATGATCTGTTCAAAAACCTCTTCAAATACCTCCATGGTCTGTTCAAGTTCCGCCTTTACGGCAAACTCCTTCGCCATGGAGTCACGAATATTTTTTATTCTGGGGATGAACTCATCGTTGTGAAATTGGTCAGCCTGTTCAACCACGGAGCGCAACTGCGGATCCTGGGCAGCGTAGATGGTTCCCTCATCTGTTGACGCTCCATTCAGAATTGCCCCGTTGAACAGGTCGAAATCGGCAACGAACTGTTCATGTTCCTTCCAAACCTCATCAAGTTCTTCCTGATTGCTGGAGGCAAGTATTTCCATGATCATCTGCATGTCCGATCGAACGGCAAACTTCATCTCCATTGCGGCATCGATAAGTGGCGCGGAATGTGTAATTCTGGTGGTTCCATCGAACAACTTGTTCAAGTTCAAATAACCAAACCATCCCACAATAGCAATGACAGCCGTCACTATCATGAATCCACTTGTTAATTTGGTGCCTACTTTTCTATCCATAATTCCAGCCATGGCGATTCACCTCATACAAAGCAAAATTTTTTTAAACTGATCAGACATTGTTAAATTACTGTAACATATTGTATCAGCAAAAAAACAATTTTTTTGACAATATTTTCCAAGGCGGCTTGAAAGCTGTTTTACAAATGGAAGGTGGAGTTAGGGATTTTTCTTGATAGCAAAGTTTTGAGGAGTAGGGAGGAGGGGGCAAGGTTCGGCGACGGCGTTTAATTGTCTGGCTATGGAATTTCATGGGAAAATATTGTCTCAATTTCTGGCGGTGAGGTTTTGAGCAGCAACCTTGAGGCCGGAGGAATTGCGGAGCTACAATCATTCAAGAAAAATCCCTTACATGCGCAATCGAAGTTGAATCAATAAGGAAACAGGGCTGGATCAGGAGGAGGAGCGAGCCATGTATGAGAAGACCCCTTGAAAAGTCTCACACGGATTCACACCCAGCAATAAAAAAGGGGTCACACCAATTGATGTAACCCCTGATTTATATGGCACGCCCGGAACGATTCGAACGTCCGACCTTTTGGTTCGTAGCCAAATGCTCTATCCAGCTGAGCTAC
>JADFZS010000236.1 GCA_015232405.1 Magnetococcales bacterium
ATTACAGATGGCTGAAATTATCTTCCAAGGGGTTTCAGACGCTATTATCATCACAGATGCTGAGGGTTGCATCATAGATGTCAACCACTCTTTTGAGAAGATTATGGGGTATGGTAGAGATGAGATAGTGGGTAAAAAACCTTTGATGTTTATGTCTGAAACCCGTGAAGCCAGCTATTATTATTCGTTATGGGAGATATTGTCAAAAACCTTGCGTTGGTCAGGGTTGTTAACTCTCAGGGCAAAATCGGGAGAGAATAATATAACAAAATTGAAAATAGTAGCGGTGGAAAACCATGAAAAAAAGACAACCCACTTTATCGGTTTTTTCTCATTGGTAACCTATTAGTTCAGGCTTACATATATACCGCTTAATCATAAAAAAATGATTGTAGGGTTATAACAGTTCTGCCAACGCTTTGCTTGCCTCAGGGGGAGTTGATGTCATTTGCACTTTTAAACAGCCATCACCTTCTTGTGTTGCAACCACCTTCCCATAAAGTTGGTTGGTGATGGTTGTACCTTGTTTATCTATTAGCTCAAGTTGCAGGTTGGTTAACCTTCTTGCTGATAGCTCAGTCTTTATAAAAAGCAGTGGTGGAACCAAAGCGGTTATTCTGCCATCAAAAGCTCTCTGATTGGCACGTTTTCCCTCAATAACTGTTAACCGTACTGCAAAACCATTTTCTATGGTTTTTGGTGCTACAATGTCCTGTTTTTCAAGTTGGATGTTATAGGGGCCATCAATGCCACCAATATGATAAACGGTTATGGGATGTTCCACTCCTTTGGCACGTACCAACCATTGATCATCTACTCGCAATTTGGCACTGCAGGCCTCCATTGTGTTTTCTGAAATCAGAATCTGTCCACCAACGGTAAAAGACTCAATACGACCAGTCAGATTTATGGCATTTCCTACCACCCCATATTTGCTTCTTAAATCTGATCCTATGTTGCCAGCAATTACATAGCCTGTGTTGACACCACAGCCCATTGCCACCTCTTCAAACCCTTTTTCCCGGAACTTTTTATTGACAACTGGCATGAGCATCTGCATTTCCAAAACACAAGCCATTGCTCTATCTGCGTCATTCTCTCTGGTAATGGGGGCGCCAAAAAGCGCAAGTATTCCATCACCCAGAAATTCAATTATCGTTCCTTGGTATTTAAGTATAACCTCGGTCATGGTCTCCAGATACATGTTAAGCATGGAGATCACCTCTTCGGGTGAAAATCTCTCACCAATGGCAGTAAAACCACGAAGATCACTCATCATGGCCGTAACCAATTTTCTTTCACCACCCAAACGCAATCCTTCAGGGGTATCTAAAATACTCTCCACAACCTCATTTGACATATAACGGCCAAATGTTTTGCGTATGAATTGATTGGACTGTTCCAAGCTATTGTTTAATGCACGATTTTGTAGTTGAGTTTGTATTCTTACTTTTACAACAGGGGGGCTGATGGGTTTGGTGATATAATCCGAAGCTCCCACCTCAAACCCCATGGTTTCGTTGAAAGTCTCTTGTTTTGCGGTAACAAATATAACCGGAATGTTGCTGGTATTCTCATCTTTTTTTAACCGTCTGCATACCTCATAACCATCCATACCTGGCATTGAGATATCCAGAAGAATTAAATCAATTTTTTTTTCCGTAGCTTTTTCTAGGGCATCGGCCCCATTTGTCGAGAAAATTATGTTATAATCTTCAGAAAGAATGGCAGCAAGAGTCTTGATGTTGCCAGGAACATCATCAACTATAAGTATCTGTGGTTTAACTTCACCAGACATAACAATATCTCTTAACCTATATGGTTTCCACCATGGTGGTATTTATATTGCCAGAAACTTTATTAAAAACTGCCTCTTTTGGGTTTAAACTGGTTTGAGCCATGCTTATTTTTTCCTACAGAGATATGTTGAGTTTTTTCATTATTACCGATAATGGCTCTAATGCTTCTTGAAAATCAAGTTGATCTATATGTTTTTCCAGTAGGGCAATCTCTTCTTTATTTTCAACACTCAAAATCATGGGTTTTAAAGTATCAAAAATCTCTTGGGTCCGGAAATTTGAATCAATCAACCCTCTTTTTAAATCATTAAAAATGGCAATTAATTTTTCCTTGTCAACGTTATCCGGCATTTTGGTGATAGCAATATCATTTGCTAAAGCCTCATCATCTCGCTTTTTTATCTCCTCAATGGATTTTATCACCTCATCCAAGAATGATTCAAAACCATCCAATAACTCCGGTAGTTCATCATGTCGCTCTTCACCAATGCCAAGTTCCAAGGCATAAGCGGCATTAAACAGATTTTTAGCGGAAAAATTTCCAGATACTCCCTTTACAGTGTGGGCTATTCTTTTGGCTGTTTCATGATCATCTTGGCGTTTTCCGTCAAGTAGAGTACGAATATTTTTACATGCAGATGCGTGATTTTTCTTGAATTCATATAAAATTGACTTACAGAGCTTCTGGTTGCCATTTAATCGATCAAGGGCATCTGCCAAATCAATACCAGGTATCGAGTCCGGCAACTTTGGACCACTATCTATCTGTGGGGCTTGCTTGGTAATGAGAGGTTTTTCACGATCCTTTTGCATTATCCATTTTGTAAGGGATAAAAATAGCTGTTTTTTATCTATGGGTTTTGCTAGATGGTCATTCATGCCAACTGCTATACTTTTATCCCTATCCCCAGCCATGGCATGGGCGGTCATGGCGATAATGGGCAGTTCATTAAACCGTTCGTCAGCCCTTATCTGTACAGTTGCAGTAAGACCATCCATTTGGGGCATCTGGATATCCATTAATACCGCATCATATTGTTTTTGACTAACCATATTAAGGGCTTGAACACCATCTTCTGCCATATCTACAATAAGGCCAACACTCTCTAAAATTTCTCTGGCAACCTGGCGATTGATAGGGTTGTCTTCAGCCAGCAAAATCCTGGCCCCACCAATTTGTTCAGTTATTAAATTTTGATCCAGGATATCGCGCCCCATGGGGTAGCTCTTTACCACCTCTTTGCCAAAGATATTCATTATGGTATCGAAAAGCAGGGAGCAGTTAACAGGCTTGTGAAGAAAAGCATCTACTCCCTCATTTTTACCAACCTTTAAAGTCTCTTCATTTTGATTAAAAGAGGTGAGCATGATTATCCGAGGTTTTTCTGCTTGATGATCGGTAACACTTTTAATCTGTTTTACAGTTTTTAAGCCGTCTGTTACCGGCATCAACCAATCCACAATAATTAGTTGATATTTACCGTTAGAAGCAATATCCACTGCCTCTTTTCCAGATAGAGCAGTTGTAACTGCAAAAGAAAATTGCTGTAAAACAGACTTTAATGACTCAACTGCACTCAAACAATCATCAACCAGCAAAACTTGTAAATTTTTCATCTCATCTGGTGGTGTTAGATCAAGTTCATTTTCTAAACTTGGTCGTCTTTCAAGTCTTACGGTAAAACTAAATGTGCTTCCTTGTGAAGGTTTGCTCTCTAGCCATATCTTGCCACCCATCATCTGGGTTAGCCGTTTGCTGATAGTCAGACCAAGGCCAGTACCACCATATTTTCTGGTTGTAGATGAGTCAGCTTGCTGAAAAGATTGAAATAGTTTACCAACTTGCTCTTCGGTCATACCAATGCCGGTATCACGAATTGAAAACTCAAGAACAATAGGACCATCAACCGTTGGGTCTTCAAGTTGCTCTACGGTTTTGACCTTTACCTCCACCTCTCCTTCATTGGTAAACTTTATGGCATTACCCAACAGGTTGATAAGTATCTGTTCCAAGCGTAGAGAGTCACCAGTCAGCACATAGCGACACTCTTTTGATACATCCATTATCAACTCAACACCGCTATCAACAGCGGGGACTCGGAATAGGTCTGTCAGGCGATCAAACAGATCACGCAGTAAAAAATCATGGGACTCCAAATCAAGCTTTCCCGCCTCAATTTTAGAGAAGTCCAAGATATCATTTATTATCCGTAAAAGTGAGTGGGATGCGTTACTGATTTTTTTCAGATAATCTTGTAGACGTGGAGTCATCTCCATCCCTAATGCCAGATCAGATAGACCAATTATAGCATTCATGGGGGTGCGAATTTCATGGCTCATATTGGCTAAAAATTCACTTTTTGTGGCACTGGCAGCCTCAGCTGCATCTTTTTGCAAACGTACGGTCTCTATCTCTTTTTCTTCTGTTAACTCTCTTGAGTTACCCACAACACCGTTGAATTTACCATCTTCATCATAAAGTACAACTGCACTGAGATATGATGAAAATGGCTCGCCATTTTTGCGTTTGTTTAGTATCTCTCCACTAAAACGTCCATTATTTAGTAGCTCCTGGCTAACATTCTCTTGAATTCCAATATCATAATAGAGAATTTCAGCCGATTTACCACGCACCTCGTTCAAGTTATAGCCAAAAGTCTCTTGTGCTGTCTGGTTGAAGACAACGATCCGTTTATCTTTATCAACAGAGATAATCATGTTCATTGAGTTTTCTATCAGATCATTGACGTAGCTTCTTTCATTTTCCAAACCTATTTCATAACGTTTACGTTCCTCAGCCATCTGGTTGAAGACATCTGCCAACTGGGCAAATACATCTTTTGTCTCAAGTTTTATACGGTGGTCAGGTAGTCCCTCTGCAAAAGCTCTGGCTCCCATGGTCAAGACATGGATACGTTGGTTTAAGCTTTTACCTAGAAGTGTTGAAATTATTACAACAAAAATAAAAGCCATTCCGATTATCCATAGCAGATAAACAGTACGATCATCATGTTGTTTGGCAAGATTTTTATGAGTGGCTTCAACATAATTATCTAAAAGCAGGTTAATTGTATCTAAATCCAAAGCTGCCTCTTCCCACAACATGCTTATACGTTGTTCTATATGAATTAACGTATCGGAATGACCTCCACTCTCTTTCTCCTCTTCAAGATAGTGGTGTAATCCAACAGTGAATTTTTTTAGGGTTCGGATAAGCTTGTCAACCAGTTCATCAATGTTTTGTTCTGAATTATTGTTGATAATTTTACTGGGTAAAAGATCGTTTAAATGTAGCTCCTTAAGCAGTAAAATAGCTTTGTTTGTAGCCAGCATTGTTCCATCTAACTTTAGATGCTCCTGGGCTAGATATCTAAGCAGCTCTTTATCAAAATAGCTTAATAGTTGGGAGCTGGAACTTTTTAGAGTAACAATTTTTTCAGGTATCTCATTGATCGGCCTCCCCATAAAAAGCAGGTGTAAATTCTCCTTTAGAACGGAAGATTGCTCTGTAACTTTAGCAAGTAGCGAGACACTAAGATCATTTGTGGGATCACTGCTATTGTTGAACTCATCAAGGTGTGAATAGAATGATAAACGGATTAAATTAACAGGTTTTTTTAAACTGTTGATTTTATATTTGAAGTTGTTGTCACTAAGCTCTTTTTCCAGTTGAAATATATTTTTCCGCAGGGCATTCATAGGGGTAAGAACATCATCTGCCATAACCTTATCGGAACGTTTATAGATCTGAAAATCTTGGATAGCAGAGTTTAGAAGTTTGTTGATGTTATGTAACTGTTTTTCTTTGGGAACAATTTTATCGATAATAATGTTGAGTTCATTAGCAGACTCTTTCTGGAATTGGTAGGAGAAAGCAAGCACCAACATCAGCACCAGAAAAAGAAACCCGAAGCCCAGATTTTTTGCTATATGAAACGGTATTTTAATCATTTAATAGTGATTATCTGAATTTTAGTATCAAGGTTTCGTTAATTTCACCACTGCCAAAAAGAGGTTTTGTTGCATGAGCTTCTCTATTTCGTCCTGCTACCTCATAAATCGAGATACCAAATTGATACTCTCCATTTAGGTTAAATGCGACATCATCTTTGTGCCCTGTCTTTAGCTTTCTGGCATATTCAATAGTCCACAAACCATTTTTCCAGTGGCCTTTGGCACGGACATCTGCACGACTACCTTCTGGTGTACGAAATATAAATCTTGGTATTCTTTTGCCTGAGTAGGAGTCTTGAAATACAGTAGCATAAGCAGATTTACCACTGTCTCCACTACGGGTAAGATAAAACAGTCTGCCACTTTTTGAGAGTAACTGCTTGGTTTTTTTCTGTTTGTAAAGACTATATGTCTGTATCTTGTCATCAGCATAACCAGCATGGTCAGTGCGTGCTGCCTTCCAATACCAGATATCAGCCGTATAAGGACGATCGCCAGAGAGTGACAAATCAACAGGTTCCACCTCCATGTTCCACTTAATTACAAAACTATCTTCCCT
>JADFZS010000237.1 GCA_015232405.1 Magnetococcales bacterium
CTTCGAGCTGAAAAATTGCCACAAATACATAACTATCTGAACATACAACCAATTGACTATAAAACACTTTTCAAGGTGTTAGATCAATCAGAATACTCTATCAAACAACCTCGTCAGGGTTGTTTGCCTATTGGTGACATCTATATCAAGATACGGGACCCATTTTAAGGCAACTGTCGGAGAGAATACTATGAGTGAAGGGGTTGAAAAGCACAATATTCTTATTGTGGATGATCTCGTGAGTAATATAAAAACTCTGGCTGAGACTCTGCGTAAGGAGCATAATATATTTGTTGCAACAAGTGGCAAAGATGCACTTGCTTTGGTAGATAATGAGTCAATTGATCTTATTCTGCTCGATATTGTCATGCCGGAGATGGATGGTTATGAGGTTTGTAAAAGTCTCAAGAAGACAGATGTTGGAAAAAAAATTCCGGTAATTTTTGTGACGGTACTAAGTGAAAGTTTGGATGAGGTGCGTGCTTTGGATGCCGGTGCCGTAGACTTTATCACCAAACCTGTGCATGCACCTTCAGTGAGGGCAAAGGTTGCAAACCACTTGGCAATGGTTGACATGTTGAAGACCATTGAAAAGCAAAACATCCAAATATTGGAAGTGGCTCATGCCAAAGAGGAGATGAATCACATAACTCAAACCGATCTGCGTAAACCTTTGGAGCGGATTGTCAGTTTGACGAACCAGCTTACATGGACCACAAATCCAACCGACGAACAGATCAACCTTTTGCAGGGATTGCTGAAGCATACCTACCGACTGTCAAACTTGCTTAACTCCTCCATAGAACTCTACAATATCAGAAATAATAGGTATCGTTTTACTCCAAAATCTTTTGATTTTCTGACCCTGGTTGACGACTTTTTGATGATTGAGAAGGAGCAAATTGAGGAACACAAAGCTATCGTAAGAATTCAGGTTCATGGTAGCCCGAGGATGTCGCGGGATACATTCAAGGTGATTGGTGATGTTACGCTTGGTTATTCAATTGTCAGTTCCATCATATTGAATGCCATAACACAATCAGCTTCCGGGGGGGTGGTGTCGCTGTTTTTTGAGACAATTCACAGTGGTGGCAAGAATAACAGCATAATCAAGATACATAGTGAAGGTCGGGCATTCGTTGAGAAAGATCAGGTGTCTCTAGCGGTGCCTTTGGAAGGTCGTAGGAAGGGGTTTGAGCTTTATGCCGTTAAATTGATGACGGAAGTTCAAAAAGGTACTTTGCAGTATGATTTTGCAGAGGATTTTGGTTCAACGATAACCTTATCGTTTCCATCAGTTGATTCGTATAATGTAAAGTAGCAGTTAATAGTTTTTTGTTGGATTGTGTCCTGAGGTTCAGCACTATCTGAGAAAGCCAATCGCCCATCTATACTCCCAAAAAAATTTACATGCCGGGAGAAGCTAAAACCATTCATTTCCAAATTTGGCAGTTGGGTTTGCGAACATGACGTAAACCTTTTGTTGCCACGCGTATCATAATCAAGACTTCTCACCAGCAAAAAGACCATAGTTTCTAGCAACACATTAAACAAACCAACATGTAGCACCAGCCACACGCGCCCGATTGACAAAATTATGGGCTGATGGTCAGAAAGGTGTTAGGTATCAGGTGTAGATTGGTGAGATCCATGCTGATGACAACCAATTCAAGTGGCAATTTGGGTTGAAGTGGATATGGCGCATAAGAGCGATCAGCAAGCCATCATCCTACATTGGATGCTTTGGAGTTTAAATAAGCAACAAAATAAAGGGTGCATTACTCTCAATGATGGACTTTTTTTTCGAAGACTAATGCAAAATATGCAATATTTTGCTATGTTAAGGCTTTCAATAATTGATAAAGAGGCAAATCTCAAATCGGTTATTTGTCACACCATAGATGATAAACATCAGTCCTGAAGAGCAGATTTATATTATCAAATTAGTGTTTGGGAAACCTCTGCCTCATCGCAATAAAATGTGGCAGTTCTTTTGGATATTTAGTATGGCTATTAGCTGAGGGATTGGTATGTGTATTGATTGGAAAATAATTTATGAGTAAGTTTGATAGGAAGATGAAAGTTTTGGTTGTTGACGATGATCGTCGGCACATTAAAACAGCCATAAAAGTTTTGAGTGCTGATTATGATGTTTTGTTGTCTACCAACCGAGATACAGCAATTGATCTGGCTCAGTCTGAGCTGCCAGATCTAATATTGCTAGACATAGATAAGAAAGTTATGGATGGATATAAGGTCTGTGAAAAACTGAAGGAAGGCGGTAAAACTGCAGATATTCCAATAATTTTTACAACTGATAGATCAACATTGCTCTCCGGCTCTATAGATCTTGACCTGGGAGCAGTCGATTATATTTCCAAACCATTTAATTTTGAAATTTTGCAACTCAGGGTTAAGGCTAATTTGGAACTTAGGAGACAAAAAAATTTGTTTTCCCATAGCAACAGTTGCCTTGAAGGTATCATGGCGACTATGTCCGACTCTGTTTTTATACTTTCTCCGTCAGGAATGATAGAGAAGGTAAATAAGCATGCTTGTTTGCTGTTGGGATATCCTGAGGAGGCACTGGTTGGCAAATCAATCAATAATTTTTTTACAGTGGAAGGCTTGGCTACAAACGCTACCCAATTTGAACAATTCCTCCAAAAAGACTCTTCTGATCATGTTGAAACTACAATAACCGATAAAAATGGCAACCAGAACCGTGTTATTGTTAGCTCCATGCCTATATATGATTGCTTAAACGCAATTACAGGGGTAACTATAGTTTGTAAAGAGACTGGAGAAATAAATCAGCTACTGCAACAGCTCCGCAACCAAAAATCTCAATTGATTGAAGCTGAGTCGGCTACGCAGGCCAAGAGTGGGTTTCTGGCTAACATGAGTCATGAAATACGCAACCCGATGAATGCAATTATTGGTCTTACCAATCTTGCGCTTCGAGCTGAAAAATTGCCACAAATACATAACTATCTGAACAAGATCTCTGGCTCTGCAAGCTTTTTGTTGCAAATAATCAACGATATTCTCGATTTGTCAAAGATTGAGGCAGGTAAGCTGGAGCTGGAGAAATCTGATTTCCTTCTACGCGATATCTGCACCAGCCTGGTTGAGATGTTTCGGCACAAAATTGCAGAAAAACATCTTGAATTAATCACGACGGTCACTCCTGAGCATCTGTATGTCCTGCACGGTGACCCCGTTCGCTTTAAACAAATCATGTACAATCTGATTGACAATGCCATCAAGTTTACCAACTCAGGCGAAATATCGGTTAGAGTGACAACACATAGGGAGGAGGCTGACCAGGTAACCCTGAGGTTTTTAGTTCGGGATACCGGCATAGGTATGACCGAAGATCAAATTGCCACACTGTTTCAACCATTCAATCAAGCAAATGTTTCCATAAGCCGTAAGTTTGGAGGAACCGGTCTGGGGCTGTCAATAAGCCAGAATCTGGCCGCAATGATGGGCGGCCGGATATGGGTGGATTCTGAACTAGGGCATGGTAGTACTTTTTATGTAACAGCTACTTTTAAGCGCATCAAGGCAGCAGAAAAAAATGATTTTGTTGCTCCATCTGACATGAAGCAGCTCAGGGCCGTGATTGCCGATAGTAATCCACACATTTTGGAGGCACTTACAAATATGCTTAGAATGTTTGGCTTTGTGGTAACCGGTGTTGATTCGGCTGTGCGGTTTCAAGAGGTGGTCAAAAAAGCTGATAATGAAGGAAGCCCATACCGGTTGGCTTTGGTGGACTGGCTTTTGCCAGGCGTGGACGGTATAGAGTTGATTAAACAAACCAAAACAGCTCTGGGGAAGGGGGCCATTAAAATGCTGTTGATGACCCCTTTTGAGCATAATGAAATGTTTCGACCGCAAGGTGAGCTTGCCAGTGTAGATGGGTATGTTAGCAAGCCGGTCAACTGCTCTTTGCTGTTTGATATGATAATGGAGATCTTTGGAAAAAATATTGCCAGTATCTTTAAGCCTCAAGTTGATGCCATCGATCAACTTGAGGTCATTAAAAAAATTGGCAAAGCTCGTTTACTGTTGGTAGAGGATAATGCCATTAACCAACAGGTGGCCAAAGAGATATTGGAAAACATAGGTCTTGTCGTAGATATTGCCAAAGATGGTCTGGAGGCTATCAGCAAGGTGAATGTGGCTTTATATGATTTGGTTTTGATGGATATCCAAATGCCTCATTTGGATGGTTTACAGGCAACAGCAAAGATACGCAGTAATCCACTACATAAAAGTTTACCTATCCTGGCCATGACCGCCCACAGTATGACTGGGGATCGTAAAATGTGTCTGGAAGCAGGCATGAATGGCCATTTGGCAAAGCCCATCAATGAAAACCTGCTCTATTCGGCGCTACTAAAATGGATTAAACCTCGTGACGGGCTGGGTTTGAGTCGTCTGCCGGATAGAGTTGCTGTTAGTGACAGTGATAAAATTCCTGAGATAGTTCCTGAGATAGTTCCTGGGATAGATGTGAAAAACGCTTTAGAGAGGCTTAATTATAACCATCGCTTGTTATACTCCATGTTGGTTGACTTCCAAGTTGATCATGCACAGGCAGGTAATATATTGAGTTTTCTTACAAAAAGAGGTGAAAAAGAGGATATAGCTTCTGCAAAAAAGTTGGTCCATATTGTCTCTGGCCTTGCCGGAAATATTTCTGCGCGACGACTGTTTGAGGCTGCGTCGGCTATGTATGAAGAGCTTCATAGCCCAACAGAGCAACGATTTGTGATACTGAATGAGTTTATTGAGTCCTTGAATCAACTTTTGGAGGCGATTAATATAATAAGAGATCGGAAAGAGTCTCTAGCACTATCAGAGGTGCAAGCCAGTAACAGTAATATCGAAGGTTCAGTCAATATGTTGGAAATTGAGCCTCTAATAAATTTATTATCCCAATGCATGGAACAGAGTGACTTCAAGTCTTTGGAGGTAATTAATGTACTCAAACCCATGTTGGCAAGGGAAAATATAAAAATTGTAGAGATGGCAGTTCAGCTTGAGCAACAGGTCTATAATCTTGACTTTGAGAGTGCGCTTAATTCACTGGAAATAATTAAAAAGGCTTTGACAAACTTGGAATAGACGTATTGATATTGTACCGTGGACGGTCTGCGTGGTACGGTTCTGCTGCAAGTTGGGGATGTAATAATACGTTGCCAATAGTTATCTACAACGGGTTGTAGTGTTGATAACGCAAGCTGGATTTCTGAAACATAAGCCCGCATCTCGCTCTAACCATGGTGAGCGATGTGGGCTAGGGCACTGTAGTAGAACAGAACCCTAAGCATAAGTGGATATTTTATTAGAGTGCTATTTCCAATTTCTCTCCAATTTTTTTTAATGTCTGCTTTGCACTTGCAAAGCTTAAGTTATAAACTTGCTGCTCCAACTGATCGGCAAGTTTATTTGTTTCAGCGTCAGACCCACTCAATAATGGTTTCAACTCATCAAATATGGAGAGAGAGTCAAAAGCCTTTTTACTTACTTGACCATACAATGCCTTGATTATCGGGGTTATGCTGTTTATGTCGAGTTTGGTGTTTTGATCTGTAGTGTTGTCGGAAATATTTTTAGCAGATGGTTTTTGCATGTTTTCAATTGTCCCGATGGAGACAGCAATTTGGGTTAATGCTTGTTCAAACTCATCCAGTTCAATATTCAGGTTTCCGTGATAATCTTGGGTTAGCTTTCTTCCCAAGGCTAATGATGCGTTGAATAACCTTTTTGCTGAGATATTTCCAGCCATGCCTGAGACGGCATGGTTGACTCTTCTAGCCTCTGTTATGTCGTCTGGTCTGTTTTTTGATAATAATAGGCGGATATTGCGTGCTGCTTGGGAGTGCTCACGGGAAAAGTCAGTCAATACCGACCAAAATAAACGCTGGTTGCCGTTTAGTCGGTTCAATACCTCATCAACTTCGATTCCTGGGATTGTTTCTGGGATAAAAGACTGTTGCTTATGACCTTTATCAGGGAGGTCGCTCATACCCAGCCCTTCGCGGGGTTTGATTGCTTTTAACAGAGCTGCATAAAGTACCTGCTTTTCAATTGGTTTGCCTATGTGGTCATCCATGCCAGCATTCAGGCATTTAATACGATCATCAATCAAGGCGTGGGCCGTTATTGCAATTATAGGTAGTTCCTTGTGTTGTGGGTTCCTACGTATAAGGCGGGTAGTTTGCAGTCCATCCATTTTATGCATTTGGATATCCATCAAGACGGCATCATATTGC
>JADFZS010000238.1 GCA_015232405.1 Magnetococcales bacterium
TGTATGGCGTGGCAAAGATGCCTTCTCTGAAATATCCTCTACCAGAGTGGCGTCACGAATTCTGAGGCTTGCTGAATGGGATCCGTCAGCCATGATCCTTTGTGCAAGCACGAGTTCATATGGCTATCTTGAGCGAGTCGGCATCCTTAAGCCACCTTCGGTTTATTTCCAACCGGCACCGCATTTTCCCACTTCTCTTCCAGCAGCCAGCGATGGGTTTTAGCAATCGTCTCATCTTTGATGATCAAACCTGCTTTACGCCCTTCAAAAGAAAACAAGATGGTCTTGTCATCGTAAGTAGCGACAAAAGAGGCTGTCACTTGCTCTCCTTTGGAAAGGTAACGTGCCTCGTAACCCGGTCTGTTTGAGACCTGACTGAATGAGTCCACTTGCTTATCTGGAGGCGGGAAAATCGTTCTGAACTTCAAACCTCGTTTGATCACTTTGGGCTCGTAATTTTTTCTGAAATAGCGCTGAAAACGCTCCCACTCTCCTTGCTCCTTATCGTAAGTGTCGTACAGATAGCTGAATACCTCCCCTTGGGCGGTAGCGGCAATATCTTCATGTATTTGAATCAAGCCTTCGATACCTTCAAAAAACCTCACCTCAGGTACTGTTACCTCTTGCCTTTCCATTTGGTTGAGTAGCCCAGCCAATGGATCTGCCAGGGCACGTTTTTGCTCTAGCTCTCGCTGGAGTGCCTCCGACTGCCGGTCAACCAAGTGGGGCAGAGTCTGACGTGGATCATTGGCAAAAAAATAATCCCAGCCTCTGCCAGCTCCCTTCGACAGCTTGGAAACCAAACCCTTTTTGTGCAGGGCGGATAAGGCTTTATGGGTGCCTGATTGATCTACGTGGGCAGCTTGGGCAATTTCTCCAGAGCGTGCATCCCGGCCAAGCTGAAGGAGGGCTATCAGGATAATGGACTCTTGTTGCGTCAGACCAAGGGTGGTCAATTGATTGACCAAGGGATTTTGATGGGAGCCGGTTTTATAGCGAGGCATATTTTGAATATTATTTTCCCATTTTAGCAGAAGAAAAATATTCAAGTCTCTTTTCAGCGCTTTTTCTACTTGCTACTCCATTTATTTTATACAGAAATATTTTGTTGTTCTGTTGACATAAAAATATCCATTCCCTAATCTTGCTTCGCACCACAAATTTATCAAATGGTCAAATCCCTCTTTTCCTCATCCAGTAACACACTCATTTCCCAGTTGGCTGCTCTGGCCGTGACGGGTGCGGTTAGTCAGGAACAAAAAGATGCTGCCAGCAAAGTCGTGGTTGACGAGATGTGCCGCGAAGCGCGGCATCGTCGGCGTTTTCGGTGGGTGGTGTTGGTGGTTGGCGCGGTTTTGATGTTGTTTGGGTAGGGGTTTGGGTGAGCGAGTTAGATTGATTTTGTTGAAGCACATAAGATGAAGATTAGTTTGGCATTTTTTTAAGAATAAGACCATCAATGCTATATAGATGATGATCAACTCCTTGTAAGAGTTCCTCCAAGATAGGTTTTTCTTCACTGGTCATAAGGATGACCTGTTGATTCCGACCTCGTGCAAGGCTAGCACGCTTCAACAATTCCTGCATTCCAAACCTATTAACAGATTGCTGGCGTGGTTCATCTAATATTAGAAATTGTGGGTGTCGGCTAGTTGAAAACTCGGATGACATTTCCATCAGCCCAAGTTGATAAGCCCACTTCATACGAATCAGGTCACTAGCAGACGCCTCAATATTGAGCTCAAAGCCAGCCTGCTCTGGCTTAAATGTTTGCTTAGAGATAGATATCTCTGGTGGTAAACAGGTCTTGAATCCGTATGTGTAAAGTTGATTCCTGATTCTATCTTCCCACGCATTCAGTTTTACTATGTCTTCCTCACTTAAACCACTTGCAGGTAATTTGTCTTTCTCTGATAAAAGTCTTTTGTATTCTTTTTGAACAGGCTTTAATCGCCTAATCAAATCATTGAATTCAGTCAAAGTATTTTCAAGCTTCCGAATGCTGGATTCTAACGTAATACGTGCTTGCACATCAGCAACCGATGGGGTCTCACTACGAGAGAGCAGAGTCTCTTTTAGAGCGCGTATTCGGCTTCTATGAGAAATCATTTCATCCTCAATTGCTCTTACTTGACGCTTTTTTTCCCTAACAACCCCCCGACTTTGTTCTTTCATCCTCTGAAACATATCTTTTTGGCCATTAATTAGATCGATATTCTCTTCCAAGGTCATGGCACGATTTGAATCTTTTTCGAAGAGAAGTGTTGATGGCCACTTTCGCAAACAGGTTGGGCACGAGGCAGGAGAGAGCTTGTCTTGAAGCGTAGAGCCGATATCTCTTAATTTCTTTGCATCCCTATGTTTGACTAGATCCTCTTCAAGGTCAGCCAGCCGATCATTAAGACTTTGAATGCGATCTGATTCGAGGCTTAATTCTTTCTGTAAGTCATCAAATGCAGCCTGCTTATATGGCAGATCATTAAGCAAATTTGACAATTCATGTTCAGCCTCGATACTCTGTATTTCTGAGCTTTTTGGAGGAGCGGCAGTCAACTCAGATAAACGCTCACGTAATAAAGAGATCTCTGTCTCAAGATCAATCCATTTCTTATTGCGGGATAACAAGAGCTGAGGCTCTTGATCTTCATCCGAGGAAAATTCTTGATCAGGCTGATCTGGTACGCTATCCAGTTTACCGTTATGTTCTTTTGCTAGATTTACAAGCCGATCATACAAGCGATACCACTGCTGACTTGTTTGTTCCAAAGCCTGTGAAAGCTCCTGCTTTTTTTTCTCCACTTCAGAAACATCCAAGCCTAGAAAAAACTCCACTCCTCGTTTGTGAACATCGCGAATACCAAATTGAGTAGGGACTCTAGCCGGAAAGACAGACCATCCATTCTGTTGTTCAACAAATGCCAGTGGGATAAGGGTCTCCAAGTAGAGACGACTTGTTCCACCTTCAAAACGAGCAACATCTGGAATATCCCATCCAAGAAACTGCCCTAAGTAGTTGGCCATACCAAATGATCTCAAAGCAGATCCTGTGATAGCACCAACGAAATCTTTTTGAATATATGTTCCTTCTGGCTGAGTCAGCTTTGGACCATCCCATGTCTGAATCAGATCGGTAGAACCTTCTCCAGCAACTTGGCGTTTGATGGAAAGAACTGAACCATCTTGGTTTTCAACTTCTAACTCCACATAAGATTCAGCTACAGCATAGGAGCGCTCTTCATCATCTTTGATGATACTCGTCATGACGGATTTAAGGGGTGGAGCCTTCTTATTTGTCAGTATTTTTTCTAGTCCAAGGGCGTAGAGTATAGCATTTACGCAGTTGCTCTTTCCTTTGGTATTGTCAGCCCAAATGACGTTGAGGCCTGTTATTTTAAAAGGGATATCTACTCCAAAGAGCCCCCCTTCAACTGTATGAACACGAAGGGAAAGATGGCGAAAATACAGACTCATTCCGTTTTCTCCTTTGGCATCAATTCCCTCCATCGCACCTGGGTTACTTTTTTTCCTACCGCGTTTAGAAAAGCACGCTCTTCCTGAAACAAACTAGGATCTTGGTTTAGAAGTTCTAGTAGTTGGATCCCGTCATCCGTTAGTTTGTAACTTTTTCCTTTTTCTAGTCGAACAAATCCAAGACCTACAGCCATAGCAAGAGCCACCCCTAACGCAGGATCAACTCGAACAGGAAAAATCAATATAGAAGTTTTGGATTCAATTACTGCCATAGCTAGCGCTCGATTTTTCCGGCGTCGAATAGCATGGCCGAGAAAATGTATTTGCTCTAAGGCTGCTTTTTTTCCTCGAACAGAATTGATAATCATCAGACAAGTAACTATCCGCCAATCTGGACGCATGTCACCCGGAACTGGGAATGGACGAGGTGTGAGTGTATAAGCACAGTTCAGAAGATCTTCAAATGGATCCGACTTCATGATGCTCTCAATGGTCTTATTTTAAGGGGGCAACGAAGCAACCAGTCAGAAACTGTTCCCTGAGCAAGTTGGGAAGCAGTCCCCAGTCCAAGTATTTTATTTGAATCCTGCAATCTCTTACAGAGGGAGTCATACTCAACTCGTAGGATTTCTCCACCTTCCTGGTTAGCAGGATAATTGTATAGTTTAAGCTCTTCTTCCCTCATATTAATCGCCTGAAAGAGAGCATTGTAAACATGAGGGTGCTCAGTAGAAATCGTTTCCAAATGCCGGGATCTAATAAGGAACTTATCTAAATACAGAATCACTCTCTCTTCAACTTCAAGATCGGAAAAGTCTGGAAAAGCAGCTTTCAACTTATCGACAAGATTTTGGTAGTATGTATTATTTTTGGACGCCCATTGGATTCGCTCCGCCTCTTTTATTGGTACAGAGTCCAGGTTCATAAGAGAACGACCACGAGAAATGGAAGCTAATTTTTCCTTTTCGAAGCTGGATTCATCTTGAATAAGGATTTCAAAATCATCGGCAATGAAATCAAGATTCATTTTTTTTATATTTTTTGCTCTTTCAGAGGCATACAGAACGATATCGCTACCAGCTTGGACAGGAACCGCAAGAATCCAACGAGATAATTTACAGTCTTGCAGAAGTTTTTTGACTTTTGCTTGGTATTTTTTGCCAGTCAGTTTACTGGTGTCGTCGTAAATTTTTCCGTATTGGTGTTCATATAGTTCTTTGTGGGAATAGTTTTTTTGTGGCGCATAACATTGATATGCGGTTGAACGAGATCTGATGAAATGGTCGATACCAAGGTCAGTTCCGCCTGCATTGGGATTTATCCATTGAACATTTCCATAGCCTTCACGAATTTGAAGCCATTCATATACATCACCTTCCCAAGCATCTGCATCATAAATAGCTGTCATTTGAATAACCTACTACAACAAATAAACACAAGACTACAGTAGAAAAGGTACCCACTCTAATCGTTAAGGTCAACTGAATTTATTAAAGAGAAAAAAAGTAACCTACCCGGTGGATGAAATGGGCATTATATTTCTATTTACTCATAGCTAAGCAGCTATTATCCACAATACCCCGCCCACTCCACCATCAAACCCTGCCGTTTCTCAAACAGATCCGATCGACGATAAGCCGCCTCAACCTTATTGCTAAGAGCATGAGCCAATACAGCTTCGGCCACCTCACGAGGAGCGTCTGTACATTCAGCAGCCCAGTCGCGGAAGGTGGAGCGGAAGCCGTGGGTGGTTAGGTCGGGGCGTTTCATGCGTTTTAGTACTGCCAGCAGCGACATGTTGGACAGGGGGCGGTCGGATTTCATGCCAGGGAAGATGTATTTCCCGGTGCTTTGAGTTTCCATCTCTTTCAGTATAGCCAATGCCGGTTGTGACAAAGGCACTCTGTGTTCTTTGTCACCTTTCATCCGCTCTGCTGGGATTGTCCAGACACCAGTTTCCATGTCCACCTCTTCCCACACAGCCTCCAGTGTTTCACTGGTTCGCGTCGCTGTCAAAATGGCAAAGCGTAGAGCTTGAGCGGCTATTCCAGCTTGCTTGGACAGTGCGGACCAAAAAGCCGCCATCTCGGTATGAGGAAGGGCGGCGTGGTGATTCACCCGGCTTACCTTGCCCCTGGCTGGAAGCAGGTGGGAAAGGTTGCCCTTCCAGAGCGCCGGATTTTCCCCAGTCCGATATCCTCGCACCTTGGCCCAATCCAACACCGCTTCAATTCTTCCCCTGACACGGGAGGCGGTTTCCGGTTTCGTGGTCCATATCGGCTCGATGGCTCTCATAACCAAGCCGACATTTATCTCGGCCACGGGCAGATCGCCGAAGACTGGATAGACATAAGTGGAGAGAGTCGAACCCCATTGCTTGGCATGTTTGGCATTTTTCCAGCCGGTACGGTGGGTTTCGATGTAGCTTGCCGCACATTCTGCAAAAGAGATGGCCTTGGCCGCTTCAATTTTTGCAGCAGTTAAGCGCCGCTTTTTCTCTTCGATGGGATCAAGCCCTTGCAGTCGCAGTTTGCGGCATTGCCGCGCTACCTCACGAGCTTCAGCCAAGTTAATGGTGCTGAGCGTACCCAAACCGTGGTCGCGCAAGCGCCCATGATCTCGATAGCGAAAGATCCACGACTTGGTTCCAGTTGCCGAAACACGCAAGTACAAGCCATCCCCATCATTGAGGAGGCCACGTTTTTTGGCGCGTGAGATTTGTAGTACTGTGAGTTTGCCCATTTGGAAAAACCGGGATTCTAACTTATTTAGCCCATACTTCAGCCCATACTATACATGCGG
>JADFZS010000239.1 GCA_015232405.1 Magnetococcales bacterium
TTATTGCAACCCAGTCTCTTGTAACATCATATTATTTGAAACATGGGCAAATTAGCAAGTTAACCATGATGCAAGATGTCAATAATTTGTACACCTTTAAACAATTGGGTTAAAAGTCATGATTCACTCATCAAAAATCATATCACTACTCTGTCTGGCAGCCTATTTTGGCACTGCTACCCCTCTGCATGCCCAAACAGCACTGCCTTCAACATCACCACTGTTACGTGATAAAGTTGCATTAACTAAAAAGAGCAACCCATTTTTATCGGCATATCTAAAACTGGCCAATGATGGCGATCTACGTTCACAAACCATATTGGGAACCATCTATCTGCAGAAAGATAGTGATTCCTATAGCCCTGGTGATGCCTATAAATGGTTTCATAAAGCAGCTAATGGCGGCAGTAAACTGGCCCAATTTAATGTTGGCGTACTGTACCAAAAAGGTTTGGGAACCAGTAAAAATGATAAAAAAGCACTCTATTGGTTCAACAAAGTTGTTGATGAAAGCAATGAAGATAAAAGCCTAACCCCGGAGATGCTCGCTTGGGCGCAGTTAAAACTGGGTATTATCTATCACGATGGCAAAGGGGTTCCCGTGGATTATAACAGGGCACTTAAATGGTTCAATAAACTAACAATAGGCAACCATGCTTATGGTCAATATATGGTTGGCTATATGCACGCCTATGGTCATGGAGTACCAAAAAACATCAATAAGGCCATGGCCTGGTTTAAAGCAGCAGCGGCACAAGGTCTTGAGGCGGCGCAAAATGAGCTATCGACAGCCCAGGGTAGATATAACCTAACTCCTGTAGATTTAGGCACTACTACAGTTAACAATGATGCAAGAGCAACCCCAGATACTGTTAACAAAGAGCTGATACGCATTAATAACGATGCCAGCATGAACCGGGTAAAACTTGGCATACACACTAAAGAGTCATCTATCATCTAAAGCAGCTAATAGCATAATAACAATGACAATCCATTAATAACCCATACCTTTAATATCTACCACAACGGTTCCATTTTTTGCAGAATCTGTTATAATGGTGGGTGGGAAGAGAATAACAAACAGAGTCAACTAATAATAATCGGGGATATTAATGGCCACTTCTGAAACATTACTATTTAAAATTGAAGGGGTAAAGCAAGCTGCACAAGTAGCTGACATCAGCGGACAAACATTTACAGTGGGGAAAATTTCAACAGCTGGTAATACCGGCCTTGCAAAATGGATGTTTTTAGAACCAACAGCAACTGGTGCAAAAGGTTCTATTGCTTTAAAAATTGAGGGAACCAGACAGATCGCCCAACTCTCAGGACTATCTGGAAAAACCGTAGCTGTAGGAGCCTCACCAGCAACATTGGGCGGCACAGGAAAGTGGCTTCTTCTCAATACTGGCAAAGGAGCAGCCGCTGCAACAGGTGCAGGAGTTGGAGCTGGACTAAAAGGCAAAACAGCAGCTCAAATGGTCCTGGTAAAAGCGGAGGGTGGCAGACAAGCCGTAGACACGGCAACTCTGGCTGGCAAAACATTTACAGTAATGAAACCACCAATGATGGAGGGTGTCAAAACAGCAAACTGGATGTTTTTAAAACCGGCAACAGGTGCAGGAGTTGCTGGTGAAAAGATTGTTGTTTTAGAGGTGCAAGGTGGAGTTGGTACTACCTCTGTTAAATCTCTTATAGGTAAAAGCTATACAGTGAGCAAAGCCCCATTGGCAGCAGGTGCTGCTGGTCCCCAATGGCTGGCATTTAAACCTGCCACCAGCATAGCTGGCAAAGGTGCTATAGCAGCAACAGCAGCAGCAAAAGGTAAAGCAGGAGTTACAACAAAAGGTGCTGCAGTAGCCAAGGCACAAACAGGAAAAGCTGCTGCCTCTCTTGCTGGAAACCCATCTTCTGCCCTGCAAACTGCCAAAGCTGTTGGTAGTGGAACTATTTGGAACGGAAAAGGGATGAGCCTGGGCCTTGGTATCGGGTTGGGAGCTTGGGGTCCAATAATAGCTCTTGGTGTAGCTGTCACCAGCATTGCCGCTTATGGCTATTATAAAAACAACAAAGATGATGAATACGATAGTATTGATGAGACAGTTAACTCTAGCAGTCGTATGGCTGAACTTCTTAAAGATATGTAGGTTTATCTCTTAAAATAGGTTTATTCAGTTTAAAAAAAGCTCTCCATTATCTGCTCTGGAGAGCTTTTTTTTGCCAGTTTTTTTATTAGGTATTTTTTCAAATGGGTGAATAATGAAATATACTGGTGTAATGTACGGTTTATGAAAGCACCAAAAAAAAATAAATTTATAAATGCTGAACTGTGCACCCACTGCGGTTACTGTTTGCCAATCTGCCCTACCTACAGCATTTTGAACGATGAGACCCACTCTCCAAGGGGAAGGGTCTCAATTATTTTAGCTCTATCACGTGGTGAGTTAACCCCGGATGAGGCATCAACAGCACTCTCTACCTGCTTGGCATGTCGAGCATGTCACTCTGCCTGTCCTGTTGGGGTTAGACCAGCCAAGCTTGCTCTGTCGGTTCGTAACAAAAGCCCCATAGTCACACCATTGTTAAGCAGGTTTTTGCACACAATTACCAACAGCCACTCCATTACTTCATACATAAGCAGAGTTATAAGTTGGTATCAAAACAGTGGCTTACAGGGCTTTATAAGAGGCAGTAGAGTTTTGCATTTAATCCCCCCTCTTCGTCGTATTGAAGGCATGATACCAGCTCTGCGTAAAGAGCCTATACCCCAATTACCAATAAAAGGGGCAGAAAAAAATGCAAAAACAAAGGCTGCACTGCTATGTGGTTGTATGGCCCGGCTTTTTCACCCACGGGTTGCACCTTCAACAGCTAACCTGCTGCAACTTTTAGATATTGAAGTCACTCTAATGGATGGGTTTGGTTGTTGTGGAGCACCTTTTAGGGAGTCTGGCAACAGGGAGGCTTTTATTAAACAGGCACAAAAGACTCTTGACGCTTTTGTAGATATTTCAGAAGTAGATATGGTTATTTGTGACACCAGCGTCTGCATGGTAACCGTGAGAAGTTATGCCAGAGCTTTAGC
The DNA here is from genome assembly GCA_015232405.1 of Magnetococcales bacterium. Classification (GTDB taxonomy): domain Bacteria; phylum Pseudomonadota; class Magnetococcia; order Magnetococcales; family JADFYX01. Next base: position 3,086 of record JADFZS010000239.1, read on the forward strand.
TAGTGACAAAAAGTATGCTGAAACTGCAAAAATATTTTCCGAAAAAGTCCACAGCTTGGAGCTACTACTTGCGGAAGGGTTGCCCAATGTTATTCCAGAAGGATTTACCCCACCAGATAGCTCGGTAACTTTCCAAGACCATTGCCAAATCCAACACGGTTTAGGGGGGAAAAAAGAGCCAAGAGAGCTGATAAAAAAATTTGCAGGTTCTCTTACTGAACTACCCCGTGGTGAACGATGTTGTGGTGCTGGTGGTGATTATATGTTGCGTTATCAGGAATTGAGCCATAAAATCAGGGAAGATAAATTGGCAGCTATTCACCAAAGTGGGGCTAAAACCGTTGTGGGAAGTAACTCCGGCTGTCTTATAAACATTGAAGCGGGCCTTTTACAAGACAAATCTTCAGTGCAGGTACGTCATCTGAGTGAAGTACTCTGGCAATCACTGTCAAAAGGCTAACTATATTGGATAAAAGAGGTATCATCATGAACAAAACCCGTCGTTATTTTGCCCTGTTTGCCATTGCCCTCACTCTGGGATTTGCAGCAATAACTGTAATTCCAGACGATGCCGAGGCGAGACGCTTTGGTGGTGGCAAATCGTTTGGCTCACGTGGAAGTCGCAGCTTTTCTGTACCCAGACAGGCCCAACCAAGGTCTGCTGCTCGCGCACCAAGAAGCAACACCCAATCACAGAAAAATATAGCTGGTCAGAGTGGAGGCCGTTCAGGCTTTGGTGCTGGTTTAATGGGTGGAATCGGCGGCATGCTAATTGGTGGCATGATCGGCTCCATGCTATTTGGCGGTGGTGGCGGTGCTGCCGGTGCTGCTGGTGGTGGTGGTGGCATAGGTCTGTTGGAAATACTCTTGATCGGCGGTGGAATTTGGTTTTTCATGCGCTGGTACAAACGCAAAAAACAGGCTGAAGCATCGGGCAATCTATCACCCATGGGGGGTGTCTCCCAAGAGTCACCCATGGAGTTTACCTCTATCGGCTCTAAAGGTGGAGGTCTACCCGATAGCTTTGAAACCGGGCAAGGCGCTCACTCCCCCCAACAGTCACTTGATGAGGTCTCCCAGGGTATTGAACATATCATGATGACCGACCCTAACTTTCAGGAAGATCAATTCCTTGATGGGGCAAAAATGGCTTACAAGCAGATTCAAGGTTCTTGGAGCGATTGGAGTGTAGACCGTCTTAAGCCGCTGTTGACAGAGCGGATGTGGGGAATGATACAGAATCAGGCAGCTGAGCGTAAAGATGCCGGAATTCGCGATATCATTGAGCAGATCCAATTTAATACTGTGGAGATTTCCGAAGCTTGGCAAGAGTCAGGTGAAAACTGGATTACAGTCCATTTTGTAGTTGGAATGTTGGAATATTCTACTGATGTTGACGGCAAACTACTGGAAGGCTCCAGAGATGAGCCTGTGGAAGTTGTCGAGTATTGGACATTTAACCGCCCCGTTGGCTCACAAGATCCAAATTGGTATTTAGCTGCTGTGCAACAGACTGACGAAGTGGCAAGAAGCGCCTCGTGATAGATTTAATATCCAAAAAACAAAAAACCCGCCTGACCATCTTAAGCGGGTTTTTTGTTTTGCTGCTTTTAGCAGGATGTGGTGCTATACCTAAAACAGAACCAGCAAAGCCAACCAAAGCAGATGACAACATCTTGCAACCTGTTTTATGGAGTGAAGCAGCACAGGTATTAGCCCAAGACACCACACTGTCCAAGTGGGCAGAGGCTTTAAATGCAAGTGCTGGTTATTATGCCAGGAAAAAACCCACGGCAAAAATCAGTTTTGGCAGCCATACTGTAACCGCTCTACATATGACAAGATCCTTAACAGAGCTGGCAGAAGTGGCTCAATCCAGTGATCCTCTCTCTCTAAAGGCCTATCTTGAAAAAAATTTCTTGCTATTTCGTTCCGTTGGCAATGATCAAAAAGGTAATGTACTGGTAACAGCCTACTATGAACCCCTACTCAAAGGTTCTCTAACAAAAAGTGAAAGATATAAATACCCACTTTACGGCAAACCCAAAGATCTCCTAAAGGTCAGTTTAACCCCTTGGCTACCCAAAAAGAAAAAAAAGATCATAGCAAGGTTTTCGGATAATAAACTCTCACCGTATTATGATCGTGAAGAGATAGATCTGGAAAAAAGTTTGGCCAACCGCAATCTAGAACTGGTATGGGTTGATAATCTGGTGGATCTTTTTTTCTTGCAAATCCAAGGTTCTGGCAGAGTTGCTCTGGATGAAGGTGGAGTTCTCAGAGTTGGCTACCATGAGGCCAATGGACACCCATATCACTCAATCGGTAGAATCTTGATAAAAGACGGGGAAATAAGCAGGGAAGATATGAGCCTGCCAGCAATAAGAAAATGGCTGCGAGAGAACCCCTCGCAACGAGACAGGTTACTTAATGCCAACCCATCATATATATTTTTTCGTAAATTAAAGGGTGGGCCATACGGTAATATTTCTGTTTCCCTTACACCGGATCGCTCCATTGCTACTGACTATAGAATTTTTCCCAAAGGGGCTCCAGGAATGTTGACCACTACCCTACCCCGCTTTTCTGAAGACAATCAGAGTGTAGTTGAATGGCAAGAATCATCACGTTTTATTGTTAATCAAGATACTGGCGGAGCAATTCGAGGCCCAGGCAGGGTAGATCTGTTTTTAGGGTTTGGTCAGAAGGCGGAACTGACAGCAGGCATTATGAAACAAGGGGGATCAAGGCTCTATTTTATCGCACCAAAAAAATCCAACAAAGATAACTGACAGATAGAAGCTTACTAAAAGAAAAGTGCGTAATAGCTACGCAAAACCGAGAGCTGCTCTAACCACCTTACTTACCATACGTACAGTATCAGGCAGTAGATACAACGCTACCGTACACAGCACCAACAAAGAGATCCCAAGGAGCGAATGCATAAGCTTTTGTTCTGATGTCTTCTCCATGATTACGCCCCCTTTAGGAAGAAAAAGTGTAAAAATATCAATAAGCTCAAACGCCAATAGGCGACCATCTTTTAAATAACAGACGGAGGATATCAGATTTTGTAAAAAATATATAAAAAATCATCTATCAT
>JADFZS010000023.1 GCA_015232405.1 Magnetococcales bacterium
CGACACCCCCACGGGCTGTTTTATAAAGCCGAAAAAGCGATTGTGAAAGAAAGAGCGCGAATATCCATCAGGGCCGGAGGATGAAGATCCTCGTTTAAGAGGCCGAATATACGGATGTAATCTTATTCCTCGTTATGACTGATTTAAAACAAATTTTTTCTTGCAATTCGGGGAGGGTCCATATACGTGGGGGTTTGAGGGCCTGCAAGGCCGCCCAAGGTTGTGCTTTTGACTGTATATTTTTGATTTAAAATAACTATATCTTGAAAAAAAACGGTAGCCCCAAGTATCCACTTATAGCTACCGTTTTTTATATTTTTTAAAAGTCTGCTATGCTGCTACCACCGCTGGAGGGTGGGATAATCAAGGTTATTCTGTAGTGTCCTACCTCTTCAATGCTGGTTTGGGGATAGTGTTTTTTTAGTGCCTTGATTAGATCGGTCTCACGGGGTCCGGTAAAGGCGCTTCTCACTAGGATACGGGTGGTCTCTTTTGACCAATCCAAAGTATCCACCCCCTCTACACCAGGAATATCAGCAAGATGCTGTTTTAGATTGTCGACCTCTTGGAAATCCAGTTCATGTATGGTCATCTCCACATCTCTGGTATCTTGCGCCAATAGGGTTGGTAGATCCCATACCCACTCTTGGGCGACAAAGCCAACTGCTGTTGCCACTGCTCCCTCTCTTGCCAATAGGGGTGAATCATATTGTGCACTCATAAAACCCTGGCGTTTGGTGGCTGTGTGTAGCACACGACCACTATCCGGCGAGATGGCTTTAACCATCAATGATACTGTGCCAGTTGCCGCTTTTATATCTTGATGACCAGTGGAACCACTCTCCATTTTTATAGTGCCAGCCACCACCACATCAACCCCGGCTTTACGTCCGGCCTCAGCAGCATAGCCACCCAATCCTTCACGGGCTACCGCCAGCTCATCCTCACGGATAACACCACGGTTTAGAAGATCGTCAGATGTCAGTACCTCAAACCCGGCTTTGCGAAAATTTTCCGCCATGGCAAACTCTGCACTGCGCAAATCAAAGATTATACCTTCAGACTTCTCCTTGTCAGCCTTTATCTCGGTTAAGAAAAAGAGCAGTTTTGGTGCACCGATTTGGTCGAAAAAGTCTGTAAAGTCAGCCTCTTCATCTGCTGCCATCTCGCTTCTTGGGGCAACCAATGCCCTAAACTTTACCAGATACTCTCCCCCTTCGACCCTTTCTGAAACTACTTCATAACGTTGAAAATAGTTGCTGACACCACGGGTCATTCTTTTGCTTGCTTGTTTCTGTTTTCGTATGGCTTTTCTGTAGGCATCCATCAAAGCCTGTTTGCGAGCTAGTTTTTTGTTGGAACCGGTTGCAGCCCTACCCTCTACCTCAATCCAATTTGATGCCGTTTCTGCCTTTGCTGCTCCTTGGGATGAAGCCATCATGGTTTTGGGGTTGGTTGAAGCTACAGTGGTGACCATTTGGGTGATTCCATCACCGATAGCCTGGTTAAGGGCGTTTGTTGCCAATGTTGGATCACTACCACCAGCAGCACCAAAACCCAGTGATTGGGATATGGTCCGTTTGGCCTCACCGATGCCCTGAACCGAGGAGACAATTTCATTGGTGGCGGCATCTTTTAGATGTAGGTCTATCTGCACCTTGGCAATTTGGGTTTTGTTTTTGTTGAAGGCACTGGCAGAATAATCAAACCGTTCACCATAGGAGCTGACACTACCAACCAGGAAATAGTCGTTTAACAAAACGTCTTTTAACTCACGACGCTGTTTTTTATCGGCAACTACATCTGACCACTCAAGGTTACGGCGGAACAAAACCTGTTTTAAACGTTTCCAGTCTATAACCCGAAAACCACCATGCCTCATCATGGAGCTAGCGGTCATACTTCGCACAACATCCTGCTTGAACATTAATTTAGCAGATGGATGACCAAGGGTTATCTCTGCCACTGCTACAGTTCCCAAATAGGGTATATCCTTTTGTTTTTTAGTTGGGGCTTCTAGAGTGCTTTTGACACTCTGTTGAGGTGATGGAGCCTGAGTAGGAGTGGAGCCACATCCTGCTAATGTCACTACAACCAGCAGCAGTGCAAAAAAAGGCAACCTTTTCAAATAGCTAATATTCATTATGTCTCCTATTTATTATTCTATTTTGACCCTGGTGTTGCGGTGATCTCCATTGCTGCATCCAATAGTGAATCGCCAATATGTACCGAAACCGGACCTTGGGGCAGTGAGGTCAAAAGACGGTCGGCTAAAGCTCCAGCAGCCTCTTTCATATCTGCACCCCCTTTAACCAATGCTACATCCAAAAGGGCGTTGATAGGATCGATGGCAAACCGGCGTTTTGCGATTCGTTCCTGAACTGCCCACCATAACACATTGCCTTGGGGGTCTTGCAGTTTTAACGAGCAAGAGTAGACATAGGCGTTATAAACCCCGGCGTGTTGGGTAGAGGCCTGCTCCACAGCACCAGAGAGAAAAGCGTCGGCTTGTACAATTTGGTTTAGTTGGGCAAAAGAGAGCAAGCCTATCTGCCCGGCATGGGAAACACCCACTTTATTGAGACCTTTATCGATAAGATGCTCATCAACCAAGGTGTAACCTTTGGTCTGTAACATCTCGATAATTCGCATTCGGAAATGGTGTTGAATATCACCAGTTACCGTTAAATTTTCCATGGGCAGCACAGCTATGACAAACTGCGATTTTTTCTTTATATTTTTAAGAAAAGATGGCTCGACACCCTGGGTAGCATTGGTCTGGGCAGCTAAAAGCTGACTGGGTGTAAAAACACAAAAAATGGATATTGCTACCGATAGAGAGAGAAAAACTACGGATATAAAGATTTTATTTAGCATATTATATCTATTCACCAAGTTTCTATGCTTCATTAATAACAATTTTATACTTTTTTTATATCACCATCATCATAACAAGAGAGTGACCAGTTGTATACAAACCTTACCGAAGATGCTGCAAAGATGTATTAATTTCCCCTTTTAAGATAATATAATAAAAACAAATACCAATATTATTATTCCCCACCATTTTTATATTTAATTTTCCACACTATTAACATAACAATAAACCGATCTATGGATATAAATATAGCCCATATATTGAGCATCCACTTTATTTTGCCTATTGCATATCACTCTTTGGCTGTATATGATTGTAATTTATTGTAATAAATTTATGTAATTGCATAACAATTGTAAAGAATTGTATTAACGTATATCAGAACATCTTTCAAAAAATTCAGTTATCATCAATAGATAATTATCAATACAACTCATTATGGGGGAGTAGAAAGTTGAGCAAATCATTGAGGCAACTAATCACGCTGTTTGTAGTACCGTTGATGTTTTTTGTAAACGGCCCTGTCATCGATACCGTTTCTGCAGCAAGTGGGACAGAAATTATTCATGATGGAATAGCCGAAGCTGTATCTGGCAATCGTATACAGGTTCTTGCCACAGTTACCGATTCTGAAGGTGTGGATGTTGTACGGACCTATTTTAAGTCAGCAGAGGGCAAAAATTATAACTTTGTCGCCATGGAGGATATAGGTGACAATCAGTATGCTGGTACTCTACCTGCACCCGCAGCAAATGCTGGTTCAGTGGATTATCTTATTCTGGTTAAAAATAGTGCCAATGTTGTGGTTAAATCCCAAACATTTACAGCTAACGTTGTAGAGGGCAATGGAGATGGAACAACAACTGGTGAACCCGTTCAAGTCTATTCTGAATTGGCAGAGGCCCCAACTGAAATTGCTGGCTTTTCAGACAGCATAACTACAGACGTAGTGGTATCAGCAGCTAAATTTGGTGTTGTAGCAGGTGTGGTAAGTCAAGCAGCGGCTGGGGGAACAGCTGCTGGAGCTGGTGCGGTTAGTGCTGGTACAACCACAGCAACAACCACTACAGCAACCGCAACAACAGCTTCTGCTGGTTCTGCAACAGCGACATCAACTGCTGCTGCTTCAGGTGGCATGAGTACTTTGGGAGTTGTTGCTGCTGGAGCGGCTGTGGTGGCTGGTGGTGCTTATGCGGTGTCTGCTGCTTCTGATGCAGTTGAAGAGTACACCAGTAGCACTTCAACAATTACCTGTAACTATGTAGGTAGTGACCAGTGTATCGACTTTACCTATACAGGTTCTTCTTATAGCTCATGTTCTAGTTATAGCTCAGGTTACTCTTCTGGTACTTGTAACACATCTGGTGCTACTGCAAAATGTGATTATAGCTACACAAGTTATAGCGACTGGAACCATTACTACTTTTCACCAACCTTTACCACAAGTAATATGAATGCATACGGTTCATCACTGTGTTCTGGAACTTTAACCGTATATTAATATTAAAAATTGGTAAAGTTTTGTAGTTGTAACAATCATTTATAATTTTTTTGAGGTGGCCTGATATTTAACATTGGGCCACCTCTTTTAAATTTCAAGTATCTCAACGATCTCGCCCTTCTAGAACAAACTATATTGATAAGCTTATGATCTATTTTGTTTTATTATGGTCTTTTCTGCTCTGTTTTTTCCCTACACAGCTTGTGGCAGAGGACAATAGAGCCGATACCATGGGCCTTATTCAATTTGTTGAATTAACTCTTGAAAAGAGTGATACTGCTCTCACTATTCAAGAGAACAGTATAAATAACGATTTGGATCTAGACCAAGCACAACACAATTTTACCACCCAATGGCAGCCACTAAGTTCTTTTAGCACCTCCAACAACAGTTCAACCCAGAGTTTGGGAATAGAGGCCAAACGTAGTACCACCTGGGGACCAAAATTTACCGTAGGAGTTGCAGGAGACCGTATTGCCACCGAAAATGGTAACGACACAATTTCTGCTCGGGAATATATAAATGTATCCCAAGGGCTTTTTCGCCGCTGGGGGAGTAAATACACCCGGCTGCCTTTGACCATTGCTGAACTTAAACGAGAACAGGGACGGGTACGTAATGAACAGCAAACACAGGATCTAATTCTCTCTGCGGTACGAGCCTTTTTTCAGGTCACCCTCTCCAGCCGTCTATTGAATAAATCAAAGCTCTCATTGGTTCGTGCCCAAGCCAACCAACAAACAGCAACAGCCAGGCAAAATGTCGGTCTGGAGTCAAAGGTTGATGTATATCGCGCTGAGCTTGCTGCTTTGAATGCAGAAAATAAACATAAAGATCAATATCGCCAACATGAAAAAGATCTTGAGCAAGCAAATGAAATGCTGTCACAAAATGGCTCCGAAAAACTTTTATTGGATGAACGTATTTGTAATATCAGACCTTTTTTGCCTGAAAACTGGCAACAAGATTTTCTTGCCAGCCATCCTGAATGGCGGATATTACAGATTGAGAAAAAAATCTCCGATTTAAACTATTTTAAAGCTAAAAGAGGGCTGCTGCCGGATGCCAACCTTAAATTGGCTCTGACCCAACGGGAGCATAATAACGAGACAACATCTACCACCACCGACAATACTGAATGGCAAGTTGATCTTAATATATCTTCCACATTGGGCCGTTTTGATGAGAAGACAACTTTAAAAAGGCAAGAGACCACCCGTAAACGTCTGCAACGGGATATAGCTAGCAAATTACGTCGCCTAAATCGCAATGTCAGGATATTACATGAAGATCTTGAGGTGGAAAAACGGCGTTATCGTATCAGCATGGAGCAGCTTAAACAGGCAAAACTAGCCCTGGAGTTGGCCCATCTTCGCTATGAGCGTGGCCTTAGTAATAACCTGGACCTGTTGGATGCAGAACAGGCATTTTCCCAAGCAGAGCTAGACATCGTAAGAAACCAGGTTAAATATAATTTGGTAGCGGTGAATCTCGCCCATAAATTGGGTATACTTGATTTAGAGTGGTTACGCCGTTCTCTATTTATACCTGCCCAAGAGGTAAAACCACCATCTTTTCAGGTCCATACTAAACAGCCAGCTGAAGTTGAAACCAAGAGCCATCCAGCTGATAAACAGGTCAAGTAACATGTCCCTTTCTCCTGCAAATAACAAAAATGTTGGCAAAGCCGTTTTGTGGGGCGGTGTTTTACTGCTTGTTGTCATGGTTTTTGTTGGGGCGATGCAGTGGGATAGCCAAGAAGAAGAAACAACAAAAATAAGTTGGGTAAAAGTAACAAGACAGAGTTTTACCTTGAAAATTCATGAACGTGGAGTGGTACGTCCTGCCAAGGTAGCACCAATCAAATCACAAATTTCCAGCAATCAAGCCACATTGACCTGGATGATAGACGAAGGGCAGTTGGTGAATAAGGGATTGGTTGTTGCCCGTTTTGATACCAAACCTTTTATGGAAGACCTTGAAAAATATGAGATGGACCTGATAGATGCCGAGGCACGTTTTGCTGCAGCCCAAAAAGCTCTTTTGATACAAAAAGAGGAAGAGACGCAAAAAATTGAGCTGATGGAACAGAAACTTGAGATCGCCCACATTAAAGCCAACGATTTGAAGCATGGCAGTGGAGAGCTAAAGCGAAAAACCCTTTTACACAATCTGCAAAAGGCAAAACGTAGTCAGGAAATTGCCATTGGCGAGCTTAAAGATTTTGATATGCTATTGAGCAAAGGCCACGCCAGCCAACGGGAGTGGGATAAAATATCAGATCAGGTGCAAAACACCAAAGAGTCTCTGGCTTTGACAAAAGCTGAACTGGATAATTTTGATACATATGAGTTTCCCCGGTTGATTCGTGAATCTGATCTAATTATTGAAGGGGCCAAAAACGAACTAGCTAGAGCTAAACGTACCTCTGAGCTTGAAATTCTCCGTAAAAAAGATACCGTCACCCTAAGGGCCAGGGAGGTGATGCGTATGCGTGATAAACTTACAAAAGCCAAATATAATGTGGCACAGTGCGATGTAACGGCCCCAATTGATGGCATTTTATTCTATAAAGAGCTACAACGCCCCGAAGGTAAGCGCAAGATTCAACTTGGAGATGCCATCTGGGTTCACCAAACATTTATGGAGATACCCGACACCAGAGAGATGGTGGTGGAGTTTATGGTTAGAGAGATTGATGTAACCAAATTGGCGGTGGGTCAAAATGCGGATATAAAATTGGACGCATTCACCGACAGAACTTTTCAGGGGTCTCTAGCAAGTATCGACTCTTTAGCTTTAGAAGATGAAAAACAGTCTCACCTTCGCCGTTTCAGGGCCAAGGTTGTATTTAGCGAAAATGTCTCTGATTCAGTACAGGTGGGTATGTCGGCAGCTCTTACCATCAAATACAGATCCCTAAAAAATGCTTTGTCCATACCCATAGCAGCGGTGCAATATCGAGATGGCAAGCCCATTGTGATTGTAAAAATCGGTGAATCTCAACAACAGACCCCTGTAGTAATAGGCGGTATGAATAGCAAATGGGCTGAGGTTGTAGAGGGGTTGACCATTGATGACCAAGTGTTGGTCAGCCGATAATGGCACTTTTGCTAGGTAGAAATTTAACCAGAACCTACAGTGTAGGCCGACAGTTGGTAACTGCACTTGCGACAGTCTCTCTGGAGGTCATAGCAGGCCATTTTTTGGTGATAACCGGACCGTCAGGGGCGGGAAAATCAACCCTGTTAAACCTGCTGAGTGGTTTAGAAAAACCCACAAGTGGCGAGGTTTTGTATAAAAACATATCACTGTCAAAAATTAACGAAAGCAAATTAGCCAATATCCGCAATTCTGCCTTTGGTTTTATATTCCAGATACCCCATGTACTACCCCACAAAACAGTTTTTGAAAATGTTGCCATGCCCTTTAACTATGGGACAATTAGTGACCCCGACCACTATAAGAGGCTATGTTTGGAGCATCTGGAATATGTAGGGCTGGGCAAACTAGTGGATCGCTCTCCCAACACCCTATCGGGTGGCGAGCTACAGCGACTGGTGTTTGCCAGAGCGTTGGTGCGAAATCCTGAGGTCATATTTGCCGATGAACCCACAGGCAGTCTGGATGCGGCAAACTCTACAATTATACTAGATCTACTAAAAGAACAGGCTGACAGAGGTAGGGCTGTAGTTATGGTCACCCACGAAAAAGAGGCTATGGCCTATGGGTCGGACATACTTGAGCTTAAAAAAGTCTGATGGCTAAGATAGATGATATATTGATTGAGTTAAACCTCGACCTAAAGGATGCCTGGGGGGGGCTTTTACGCCGTAAAGTTCGCTCTTTATTGGGCAGTTTGGGTATAACCATCGGTGTGGTGGCTCTGGTGGCTATGTTATCCATTGGTGAAGGGGCAAAACAGAAAGCTCTCGACCGAATCGCCTCTTTGGGTCTGCACACCATACGGGTGGAAGATGCCCGCACAGGAGTTGGAATTACCAACCTCTCTTATGGCTTGGTGTTGAAAGACACCCAAAAGATCTCTGCTTGGCTGGGAGATAGGGGCAGTGTCGGTTATTTCTCTCGGGCCACAAACATTGCGATATATAACAACCAGCTCAAAGGTCAGGGAACTGTAATGGGAGTAAATCCCGAATGGTTCAAGGCAGAAAAATGGTTGGTAGCCAACGGAAGACCGCTTTTGCCAGATGATATGACAAGGCAAAACAGGGTATGCCTCCTCGGAGCCAGTATCGCCTCTGACTTGCAGGTATCGGTGGGCAGCAACTTAAGACTGCACAACATACCCTGTATTGTTGTTGGGATAATGGCTGCCAAAGGGAGGTTACTTACCGAGGGAACCGGACTTTCCACCCTGGATTTTGACAACACCGTTGTGATGCCATGGAGCGGATTTCCTTTTGTTAAGGTGGTTGCCGAAGAGCCGATATTGGATGGTCTGCTTGTTACCTTAAAAAAAATACCAGAGCGGGAGATTCTACCTATTGCCGAGCAAGTTGAGGAGATCATTGCTGTATCCCACCGTAGTGTTAGAGATTTTAGCATGGTGGTTCCGTTAAAGCTGCTGCACAAAGTAAAGGAGACCCAAAACCTCTTTGCCTGGGTCATGGGCTCCATTGCCAGCCTCTCTCTGCTAGTTGGTGGCATAGGGGTGATGAATGTAATGTTGGCAAACATATCAGAGCAGACCCGTGAAATCGGACTTAGAATGGCGATTGGTGCGACAAAAAAACGGATTATCAGCCTATTTTTATGCCACTCTCTACTGCTAACCCTCTCCGGGGGTATTCTTGGTTCACTTTTGGGTCTGCTGGCTGCCTTGGCTATTCAGTGGTTGGCTGGGTGGGAGGTGGCTTTTTCCGGTGTCAGCCTTATATTAGGACCAGTATCTGCAGGTGTTACCGGGCTGCTTTTTGGTATCTACCCAGCCATGCGAGCAGCATCCCTCACCCCCGCCAGAGCTTTGCGCGAGAGCTAGTTTGGTATTAAGTTAGAAACTAGAACCAACTTAAAATTACGGTAATTTCACTAGCTATATGGTACGCTCACACACATATTAGAGAATTATTTCAACTGTAAAAAGGTAGCATATGAGTTTAAAAATCTATTTTTTATCAATAATAACAATAACAACCATGTTTACATCTCCTGTTTTCAGCACAGGTGCAAAGCCACCTGCTCCCCTTGTTGTGGTTGCAGAGGTAATTGAGCAAGCAGCACAGCCCAACCGGGCTATCCCCGGTACGGTTATTCCACTTTTAGAGGCAACCATAGCCAGTCAAACTGGTGGCTTTGTCTTGAAAACCAACTTTAATGTTGGAGATAAGGTTAAAAAGGGCGACACCCTTGTGATACTGGACAGCCTGGATAGTGTGCGACAAAGAGAGATACAGCTAACTGTTATTGCTGAGGCTAAGGCCCGTTTGGTTCATGCTACAAATAATCTTGGTCGTGATAAAAAACTGCGTGATACTCCAGCCACCTCCCGGCAGAGGCTTGATGATAGAGTTAAAGAGGAGGCGGTTCGCAGAGCTATTTTGCAACAGGCCAGAACCAAATTAAAGCAGATAGATGATACTCTGGCCCGTCATAAAATAACCGCCCCATTTGCTGGAGTTATTACCGAAAAACTTATCCAACAGGGTGAATGGCTAGCAGAGGGTCAGGGTGTTGCGACACTGCTGGACCCTGACAAATTGGAGATACAGGCAAAAATACCGACCAATATTGCTGCATCATTAAAGGTGGGAGCAGTTGCCAAGAGCTTTTTTCCCAAACAGGGACGAGAAGAGCCAATAACTCTCAGGACTATAATACCCAGACAGAACCCAGTATCCCGTAACCAGCCCAGCTATTGGAATATCGACCATAAAAATACCATAGCAGGAGAAGAGGTGGCGTTGACCATTGGATTGGGAGCAAACGCTACCACCCTTTTGGTGTTGAAGGATGGTGTTATACGCAAAGGCAATAAAAATCTGGTCTATGTTGTTGATGGAGAGACCATACGCATGACGGATGTGCAGTTGGGACCGTCCATCAACAGCTATTTTCAGGTGAAAAAAGGATTGAAGGCAGGTGAGTTGGTGGTGGTACGTGGCAATGAAAGGGTGCGTCCGGGGCAGAAGGTCCGCACGATCAGTCTTACCGGGTCTAGCTCAAAATCCAGAAGTGATGGTGTAAAATGAGCCTGGTTAGTGTCTCCACAAAACGTCCGGTAGCGGTTATCGTTGGGGTTTTACTGGTATTTCTCTTTGGTATTTTGGCTTTTTTGCAAATTCCGGTACAGCTGATACCTGATGTACGAAAACCCATTATCACAATTAACACCAACTGGCCCGGCTCTTCACCTTTAGAGGTGGAGTCCGAGATTACCATTCCCCAAGAGGATGTTTTAAAGGCGGTTCCGGGTTTGGTTCAAATAAAATCTTCCTCAACTTCAAGACGTTCCAGGATAAAGCTGGAGTTTCGCCCCGGTACCGACATGGATGCCACCTTGATGTTGACCAACAACAGGTTGCAACGGGTAAAAGATTATCCATCCGAGGCCCAACGTCCAACCCTTAAAAGTGCGGATTCAGACGATGCCCCCATTACCTGGATAAAGCTATCACGGCTGGACCCTGACGACAGTCGCCCGGTGGCAACAGAGTTGGATTTTGTTGAAGACACGGTAAAGGCAGCCATGGAGCGAATACCTGGTGTTGCCACAATAAATGTCTATGGGGGGCGTAATAGAGAGTTAAGAATCACTGTTGATCCTGATCGATTGGCGATGCGTGGTATCTCCATTAGCCGGATTAACCAGGTATTGCGTAATGAAAACGCCAATATATCTGCTGGCAACCTGGATGAAGGCAAACGGGCCTATCTGGTGAGAACTCTGGGGCAGTTTAAAACCCCGGAACAGGTAAAAGCGGTTGTAGTCAGCTCTGATGAGGGGGGGATCATCACCATTGGAGATATTGCCGATGTCGCCTTCAACCATAGCGAGGCACGGGTGAATGTTCGGGCTAACGGCAGACCCATTATGGCGATTAATGCGGTACGGGCCAATGGGGCTAATGTTCTTGATATCATGGAGGAGATAAAGACGACAATAACCTATCTCAACAGAGATATTCTACCTAGCCGTGGTTTGAAACTGACCATGGTTTATGACCAGACCGACTATATACACGCTGCAATAACCTTGGTTAGAAACAATCTTTTAATCGGTGCTGTGTTGGCTATGGGGGCGTTGCTGCTGTTTTTACGTTCAATGTCGGCGACATTTATTATTGCTATGGCTATACCAATCTCCATAGTTGGTGCTTTTCTGGCTATGTATGGGGTAGGTCGTACGGTTAATGTTATCTCTTTGGCTGGTTTGGCCTTTGCTGTAGGTATGGTGGTTGATCCGGCTATTGTGGTTTTAGAAAACATAGTGCGTTTAAAAGAAGAGGGTCTATCACGGCTTGATGCTGCCATCCAAGGTGCTTCACAGGTTTGGGGGGCGATTTTTATCGCAACTGCCACTACGGTCGCGGTGTTTTTACCTATTTTAACCTTGGAGATTGAAGCTGCCCAGCTGTTTGGTGATATCGCAGTTGCCCTTTGTGCTGCGGTAGTTTTTTCTCTCTTGGTTTCCACCAGTGTTATACCCTCTTTGGCCCATCAGTTAATAGGCCGTTCTGGTAGAAGCTATGAGGTGAAAGATAGCAATAGCTCCGGTAGGTTTGCCAACTGGTTGTCTGCCTTGATAAGCAAAATCAACCGCAGGGTATTTTCCAAACTTATGGTTGTGGGTGGTTTGACAGGTGCTGCTTTTGGCTTGACGGTGATGTTGATTCCCCCGGCGGAATATCTACCCAGTGGCAGCCGTAATTTGATTTTTGCCATGTTGATACCGCCCCCCGGCTATAATCTGGCAGAGATGACCACCATAGCTCAAGGTGTGGAGGATGAGTTAAAACCGTATTGGGACCCAGCCCCTGATAAGGTGGATGAGATTCCTGCCATGCGTAATCTATTTTTTGTCACCATGGGGCCACGGGTGTTTATGGGTAGTGCAACAAGAGACCCCAAACGGGTTAGGGAGCTGTTGCCGATAATGAAAAAACCCATCAAGTCCATTCCTGGAACCATAGGTATTGTAAACCAAAGCTCTATTTTTGGTCGGGGAATTGGTGGTGGTCGCTCTTTGGATCTATCCATAACCGGGCCGAACCTTGAGGTGTTGAACGGTTTGGCAAAAAAGCTGTTTATCAAGGCCAGAGAGGCTATTCCCAACGCACAAGTAAGGCCCATACCGGGTATGGAGTTGGGCAATCCTGAGTTGCATCTGATACCCAAACGGCTAGCCATAAGGGAGAACAACCTTTCAGCATTTCAGATTGGACAGACAGTTGATGCTTTTAACGGTGGCTTAAAGGTGGATGATATTATTGTTGAAGGCAGGGAGATAGATTTAACACTGCGTGGTCCTGTTGGTTTGTTGGGCCACACCCAAAATGTCGGTAATATACCCCTACCAACAAGCAACGGTGATATAATACCAGTTTCGTCGGTTATGGATGTAAAGCTAACCGCAGGCCCGGTGCAGGTGGATCATCTGGATAGGGAACGCACGGTAACTTTGCGTATTACTCCCCCAAGAACCATGGCTTTGGAGACTGCTGTTAATTTAATTAGCGAAAAAATGGTAACTCCCATTCGCAAAGAGGGGCTGCCGGAAGCAACATTGTTAAGATTGACCGAAGGGGCCGATCAACTACTATTGGCAAAACAGGCCATGATCTGGCAGTTTGCCCTGGCTTTGACAATCACCTATCTGCTAATGGCAGCACTGTTTGAATCTTTCTTATACCCTCTGGTTATCATTGCCACAGTTCCCTTGGCAGCAGCTGGTGGACTTTTGGGTTTAACGGTATTGAACCTCTTTCATTTCCAGGCAATGGATGTCTTGACCATGCTTGGATTTGTTATTTTGGTAGGTGTGGTGGTTAACAACGCAATTTTAATTGTCCATCAATCATTAGGCTTTATAAAAGCAGAAAATATGGACCACAACCAAGCGGTCGCCAACGCAGTAAGAATAAGAGTACGCCCAATTTTCATGTCCACCACAACCTCAATGCTGGGCTTGCTACCCCTGGTACTTTTCCCCGGTGCCGGCTCCGAGCTTTACCGGGGTTTAGGCAGCGTGGTTATAGGCGGTCTTTTAATTTCAACAATCTTCACCCTGGTAATGGTCCCTGCCCTGTTTTCATTGGCAATGGGGGCTAAGAGTGCTATGTCTGGGAGACGATCATGACGACAATAACCTTTGGTAAATATCTAGCTAAAATTGACTATGACAAAGAGAACAATAAATTTCATGGACGGGTGGTTAACATTAGATCTGTGATAACTTTTTACGGCTCATCGGTTGTGGAGCTTCAAAAAGAGTTTGAGAAGTCTATGGAGGTTTATTTAGATATATGTCAGGAACGTGGAATAACACCTGACAAACCATACTTAAGGTCGATTTAATATCCGTATGTCCCCAGAACAACATCAACGTTTTGCCAACCTAGCGGCTGAGGAAGGCAAAAGTTTGAACATCTGGGCTGTGGATATTATCCTAGATTCGGCAGTTGTGCGCACGCACCTGACATAACCTCTTGATTCATCTGCCGTAATAAAAAAAAGTCTCATCACCCATTGGGTGACTTCGATTTTTTCTATTACAGCAGCTAAACCAGTATGTTGCGCCATTCACATACGTCCAACTGCCGAATCTAGGATTATGGAACAGGCAACAGCCAACCATATTTCGTAAATTCATTATTTAAAAATCAATTTCTGCTATTGCCGCCTCAATACCGTCCCAGGCTTTGTGCAGCTCTTTATTGCTGATGCAGTATGGTGGCAGGAGGTATAGGACGTTGCCCAGGGGTCTTATTAGTAGGCCACGATTTATGAAGAACTCTTTTAATAGTGGGGCTATTTTTGAGGTGTAGCCGGGGTCTTTGGTTTTGAAGTCTAGGGCTGCTATTGCTCCTGTTATGCGGGGTTTTTCTATTTTTTCATGGTTTAGCAGTGGTGTTATGCGTTGTTTGTGGATTTTTTCGATTTTTGCCACTTTTTTTAGGGTTTTTTCTTTTTTAAATAGCTTTAGTGAGGCAACGGCAGCGGCACAGCTTAGGGAGTTGGCGGTAAATGAGTGACCGTGGGCGAAGGCTTTATCGAAGTTAGCTGAGAGAAATCCTTCGTATATATCTTGGCTGCATACGGTGACAGATAGGGGCATAAATCCTGCAGTCAGACCTTTTGACAGGCATATTATATCTGGTTTTATTTTGGCTTTTTGGCTTGCGAACATCTCGCCTGTGCGACCGAATCCGGTCATAACTTCGTCGCATATCAGCAGCACCCCGGCTTGCTTGACCATTTTTGCCATTTTTTGCATAAATTGTTCTCGGCACATGCGCATACCGGATGCTCCTTGTACCAGGGGTTCTATTAGCACACCAGCGCACTGTTTTTTATGTTTATTTAGATATTTATCCAGCTCTGCGAGGGACTGTTCCTCTTTTTTTTCCACGTTGGGATCATCTTGCCATGTTTCAGGAAATGATATGGTATCCACGGGAAACATCATGGTTTTAAAGGGGTCGAAAAAGCCTGTGGTAGCACCAACGGACATTGCGCCGACGGTATCACCGTGGTAGCCACCTTCAAAGGCGAGGAATTTATCTCTTTGTTCTCCTTGGTTGAGGTAGAACTGTCGGGCCATTTTCAGGGCGACTTCTACGGATGTAGAGCCGTTATCGGAGAAAAACACTCGTGATAGTTTTTTTGGTAGAATATCGGTTATTTTTTTTGCCAGGGTGACGGCTGGTTTATGGGTAAAGCCAGCGAATATCACCTGTTCTAGCTGTTTTGCCTGTTTTGCGATGGCTTTTGCGATGGTTGGGTGGGCGTGACCGTGGGTTGTTAGCCACCAGGATGAGATTAGATCCAGGTATTTTTTACCGTTTGTTGAGTTGAGGGTAGTACCGGATGCTGAGATAATTGGAATAGGGTCTGGCGCGGTTGCCTCTTGGGTAAATGGATGCCATACGTGGCTACGGTCGAGTTTTATCAGCTCTTTGTTGTTCATGACAGTCTCAAGATAAATTGCTGTTAACGCCTGTATTATCAGGGGTGCAGGGGAATTATTTCCCTGCTGGGTTTGGGCGAAGCCCAAGGTTCTAGCCTTTGCTGTAAAGCCGGATTTCAAAAAGGATTTTTTTTCGCTTTTGAAAAAAAATCCCCGGCTATCCTATTAGTTTAAACAGGTAAAAAACCCGGCCTTTTGGGTTTTTTCCCTGTTTAAACGTTCTTTGCTTAATATGGGTTGGGTGTATAAAAACTGTTAATTGATGAAAGCTATGGAAGATAAGCTTATTAAATTATTCAACTGTAAGATTATCTAGTAACTCTACTATTGTTAGGTAAAGGACATTCCCATAATTATAAAACCCTAAAAAGACAGGGTTTTATAATTAAGGGAATTAATATACTAGCCGGGACTTTTTTCAAAGGCGAAAAAAAGTCTTTTAAATTCCGGCTTTACGGCAACTACAAAACCTTGGGCTTTGCCCAAACCCACCAGGGAGATAATCTCCCTGGACCCGTAATCCTAGATTCACACAGTTATACCTTGGCTAACTTCTCCTTCGTTAACGGATCCAATATCGGAATCTCAGCAATTATATCCACCTTGCCATACTCAATAATCGCCTCCCTGTTTCCCCGATTCAAAGAACCATTCATTATAACACCAGCTATTTCAATTCCCCTCTGCCGTAACAACATCAAACTCAATAAAGTATGATTGATAGTACCCAACCCAGACCTAACAACCAAAACTACAGGCAAAGACAATAGCTCTATTAAATCAACAATAAATTCTTTTTTATTTAAAGGAACCATCAACCCACCAGCTCCCTCTACAACAAGTGAGTTATTGCTAGAAGGAAGAGAAAAATCTTCTAGGTTAATGGATACTCCATCCAACCGCGCAGAAGCATGGGGAGATAAAGGCTCTGTTAAATTAAATGTAGAAGGATGAACCCTATCAGCCGTTAAACCACTTAAACCCATAACAAACTCAACGTCAGTCACACCAGATAAACCAGACTGTATGGGCTTCCAATAATCCCCACCAAAACGGTTCAACAACCACGCAGATGCAACCGATTTACCAACATCAGTGTCCGTACCAGTCACAAAAACATTGCCCAACGATCCCATCAATCAACTTCCTCTATACTCTCAACCGTAAAACCAGCATCCGCTATCATCTGCATGGTCCTGTCAGACCCATGACCACCTACATTTAGATAACCCTCGCTAAATAATGAGTTTGCCGGATATAAAGCTAAACTCTCCAAACTCCGTAAATTAGCCTCCCTCCCCCCAGCAGCACGTATCTCAGCGTCCGGGTTGCTAAACCTGAAAAGTGCCAACGCTCGCAAACAGTACTCAGGAGTTAACTGATGCCGCTCTCCTAGTTTGGCTCCCTCCACATGGACATAAAAATTTAACGGTATGGACCTTGCGTTCAACTCACGTAACTTCTGCGCGACAGTCCAAATCTCACCAGGACTTTCTCCCATACCAATAATCATACCACTGCAAACCTCCAGACCTACCCCCTTGGCAGCCTCCAAGGTGGCTAGACGTTGGGCATAAGAGTGGGTGGTACAAATCTCCCCATAATGGGATTCAGCCGTGTTTAAATTGTGGTTATAACGACTCAAACCAGCATCTTTTAACTGGCTGGCAGCATCTTTATCGATAAATCCAGCCGATAGACAGACCTCAACGGGATATGTGTCCTTAATCCGCTTAACCAACGCCGACATCTCATCCACCCGTTTTTGATCCGGCTCCCGTCCCGATAATACAATGCAATATCTATAAGCACCAGATTCATGAGCAGCTTTGGCTCCTGCCATGATCTCCTCGTCAGGCTTGATTTTATACTTCTGAATGGGTGCTTCACTATCCACCGCCTGGGCGCAATAGTTGCAGTCCTCAGGACAAAGACCATTTTGCACATTATTTAATATATGTACCCTCACCCCAAGGCCAAAATAGTGCTTGCGAACCTCAAAAGCTGCCTGCATCAACGGCAATAACTCAACTTTGGGATCGGTTAAAATCCGCATGCCATCACCCTGAAAAAGTACACCACCCTCCAAAGCTGTCTTTGTTAACTGCTCATAAAAACCCACCGGTAATGTTGAAAACTCTGTCATTTGCTTTTTACCCAATTATAAATTTTTCAAAAAACTACCAAACAGTAGATGATAGGTTACACAAAAACTGCTCTTATCACGAACATAACCAGCCAACACACGCCGTAACTCACCACCCGAAACAGGAGCATGCCCTGTAACAGGTAGACCAGTTCCTATCTCCTTCAACCCTTTTAAAAATGCTAAGGGAGAAGGGTGCTCCTCAATAATCATGCTTGTATCCATCTCCCCTGCCCCATCATCAGGCCAGCAGCTCTGCCAATCATCTCTTGTGGGATAGTCATGAAGACCACAGGCAATCCGGTTTTTATCACAAAGCCCCCGCCACTCTTTAAAAGTCTCCTCCCCCAAAGTAACAAAAGCCAACCTACCACCAGGATTCAACCTATCTACCAAATTAGCTAAATTACCCAATGGATCTACAAACCACTGAAACACCAAACTAGAGACAATCAAATCAAACTTCTCTCCCTTGGGTAGATTCTCACCATCCATCACCGCAAAACTCACCAGCTCATCATCAACATCAACCAAATTGGCTCTACAGCTTGCTACCATCTCAGGGGCTATATCACTACATAGCAAAGTTGCATCGGGCCAAACATCCACAAGATGTTGGGATAAAAACCCGGTTCCACAACCAATCTCCAAAATATGTGGCCTTGCAGGTAGCTCATAAGTAGCAACCATTTTTGCCAACTGCCCGGCAACCCTATACTGCACATCAGCCTTGTTCTGATACACCTGGGCAGCTGTAGCAAAGGCGTTTTTAATCGCTTCCGACTTTGCCATCATAAAAATGACCCATAAAACCTTTGCAACAAATCTCCATATACCCGTGGTCTGCTCAAAAGACCTAAATGACCACCACCCTCAAGCCACTCTATGGAGTTTTGACCACCAGCAAGCCCTGCAAATGAGTCGGTGGTAATTGCCGGAGTCACAATATTATCATCACTGTTGGCTAGTGCCAAAAATGGCTTTTGCCAGCCAGCTAAAACATCCCTACCATCCCACTCCTTCAACCAGCCCAAACCATAAGCCAAAGCCATGGTATCAAGCCGCTGTTTGGCATCAGCACCTATTAAATCACCCCCCGGTCCACCTCCAAGTTCCCGGAAATCATTCAATACCTTCACAGGATCTCTCTGCAACCCATTTTTCATGCCACGCAACAAACAGTGGTCAACACCGTGGGGAAAATCCTCTGCCTTGGAAAAACGGGCAAAACCATTAATAGATACCAACCCCTCTACCCGATCACCCCACATAGCAGTTGATATATGTTGCAACAGCCACAAAAAACCCAAAGAGTGACCAACTGCAACCAACGGCCTATCATCAGGTATATCAAGTGTCTTGCGACCATAAAAACCAAAATCCAGGCTGATATGAGGGGGATTTCCCAACTGCTGTATTATGGGTCGCCAAACACTCGCAGCCAAACCCCAACCATGGACTAAAAGTAGTGTGGGCTGACTCATGATCCATCCACCTCTGCCACCCCTTGTATAACCCCGTTAATCAATTGATCTATATCCTCACTGCTGTGGTTGGCTGTTAATGATAACCGCAACCTACTCTTGCCAGCTGGAACCGCTGGAGGTCTGATAGCAACCCCCAACATACCCCTTTTTTCAAGAAAACTACTCACCCCTAAACAGCGGTGGTTATCAGCCAAAATTACCGGGACTATCTGGGTGGTGGAGTTGCCAACATCCAACCCTGCCCCCACCAACGCACCCCTTAACCGCTCACCTTGGGCCAGCAGATTTTTTCTTGTCTCATCCATTCCCGGCAACATATCCAAGGCTGCTGCCATGGCCCCCAATACCCCCGGTGGTAAGGCCGTTGCAAAAATAAATCCGCTACAGTGGTTGATTAAAAAGTTTTTCAACTCTTCAGAACAGATACAGTAGGCCCCAAAACCACCCAAACCCTTGCTAAATGTCCCCATCACCAAATCGGCTTTTTCTTCATGCTCAAAAGCCAGCCCCATGCCACTGGGACCCAACACCCCTGCAGCATGGGCCTCATCCAGATACAAAAAAGCCCCATAACGCTCTTTTAAAGCCAAAAGCCCTGCTACATCCGCCCTATCACCATCCATGCTAAATACTGTTTCAGAGAGAATAAACTTCGGTCCCTCCTTGCTCTTTTTCAAAAGATCTTCTAAATGGTTTAAATCGTTGTGACGATATCTAATCTGCCGTACACCTGCTGCCCTGCAACCATGGTGCATGGATGCGTGGTTAAGACGGTCGGAAAACACCTGGGGCTGCTCTTTTAATATCTGCCTATCCAAAAGAGCCGACAAAATACTGCTGTTGGCCCCAAAGCCGGAACCAAAAATCAGTGCGGCCTCACCACCTTTACCTTTTATAAGACGCTGTTCCACCTCATAAAAAAGCTCCATATTGCCACACACCAACCGTGAAGCAGTGGACCCTGTTCCCCATTTTTGCGTCCACTCATTGGACTTGGCTATCAAAGCCGGATGGTTGGCTAAACCCATATAATCGTTGGAAGAAAAATTCAACACCGAACGCCCGGCAATAAGCGTTCGCCCTCCCTGGCTAGGACCAAGCAGGCGTAAGCTACGCCAAAGGCCGGATTTTTTTCGCCCCTTGTTATATGTAGTATAAGCTGAAATAGACATAGTAAACCAAGCTGATAAAATTTGGTTTACTATTATTGCCAAACCATATTCAAGTCAATGGAACACGACTATTAAATGGCTAAATAAGAATGTTTCACCTTCATCAAAAGTAAAAATAATGGCAGAATGATCAATCTTAAAGATAATTAAGTCAGTTAAGGGACCAAAGCCTTTAAATATCTATCTAACCACATGTAAAAAATAAGGAACTCCCATAAGTGGCAAAAGAGAAACAGAAATTTGTCTGTGGCGATTGCGGTGCAGATTTTGGGCAGTGGATTGGAAAATGTACCGCCTGTGGAGCCTGGAACACCCTCAAGGCATTTAATCCCGGCAGTGGTGGTAACCAATCCCGACGACCAGCCAGTGCCGCAGTTCGCTCTGAACCAATACCTCTATCGCAAATTGCAAATGGGGGTGGTGCTAGAATCAGGGTAGCCATCGGTGAATTCAACCGGGTATTGGGTGGTGGACTAACCCCAGGCTCTGTCTCCCTGATTGCCGGAGATCCGGGAATTGGCAAATCAACCCTGCTCATGGAGGCGCTAGCATCTTTAGCAGCAAAACTGCCGGTTCTCTATGTATCAGGCGAAGAGTCGCCTCAGCAGCTCAAACAACGTGCCGACCGTTTGGGTATAAAGGGTGATAATTTTCCAGTTTTAATGGAAAACCGTCTAGAGGAGGTTATGCGAGTTGTCGAAGAGACCAGCCCAGATATTCTGGTGGTGGACTCAGTGCAAACCCTGGCAAGCGATGATATACCAGCAGCAGCCGGAGCTGTAACCCAGGTGCGAGAGTGTGCAGGCCGTCTCATAGCCCTGGCAAAACATAAAAATATGGCGATGTTTCTAGTAGGCCATGTCACTAAAGAGGGGCAAATTGCCGGACCACGGGTTCTGGAACACATGGTGGATACCGTGCTCTATTTTGAAGGAGAGAGAGGCCACGATTATCGCATAATACGCGCAGTTAAAAACCGTTTTGGCCCGGCAAACGAAATCGGTGTTTTTGAAATGCGAGCCGATGGATTGCAAGAAGTTAAAAACCCTTCTGAACTATTTTTATCCGAACGGGTACAAGGTGCTGCTGGCTCAGTGGTATTTGCAGGTATGGAGGGAACCCGTCCTGTATTATTGGAGATACAATCTTTGGTAGCGCCAAGCCCTTTGGCCCAACCCAGACGAACCACTTTAGGTTGGGATAGCAACCGATTAGCCATGCTAACCGCTGTATTGGAAAAAAGACTGGGACTTGGCCTGTTTAGTCATGATATATTTTTAAACATAGCAGGAGGCTTTCGCATTACCGAAACTGCAGCCGATCTGGCTGTTGCAGCGTCACTTTTTGCCTCCCACCGTAATTTAAGCGTTGATCCAGGGCTTGTTGTTATCGGAGAAGTTGGTCTGGCAGGTGAGGTGAGAGCCGTCTCTCACGCTGTCACCAGGATAAAAGAGGCGGCAAAACTAGGTTTTACCCGGTGTCTGCTACCAAAAAAGGTCTATAATAAACTGCCTGACGACCTGCCAATTAAAACCGACCCCATCAACTCAATTGATGAGATGATCGAGCTGCTGGGGGTTTAGTGCTTAAAAGAGTTTTTATTTTATGTATTTATTAAAAAAATCTTCATATAATTTGATAATTTTATGCAGCTGTTTTCTGCTGTTGGCTACCATATTTTCCCCAATCTTAGCCCAGGCAAAATCATCAAAAACCAATATCTATCGTCAACCTGCCTACATAAGCAACGCCTACTTTTCTGATAAGGTTGCCAAGGTGGGTGAACTCATTCAACCTCTCACAGTTATAAAATCTATTCAGAGCAAATCTTCTGGTGAGGTGGGATATTTTATCATGGACCTGATATTAACCCATGATGGCAGGCATGAGTTCAAGGTTAATATTCTCAACAAATCTGGCAAAAAAGTATCAGAGCTAAACTACCCCAAGGTTAAAGCCCCTAAAGATAGCCCCTACCCCCTTTTTACTGCCGTTGGCAGCATATCCAACAATATACCATTGGATGGTTTATTTTTTTTTAAAGTTTACGACCGGGTTAATGGTGGCGTGTGGCATAGATTAGGCATATTTGCCATCTCTATTTCACCATAAGAACAATACAATTAAATTATTTTTAAAAAAGCCGAGATTAATTCTTGCTCCACCAAGCCGACTAGGTTAGTCTGAGCGCCGTTCAATCGTGAGGTTGAACATCCACCAAGTCGTGTGGAGGGAAATAGTCGGGGTGTAGCGCAGTCTGGTAGCGCATCGGTTTTGGGAACCGAGGGCCGGAGGTTCGAATCCTCTCACCCCGACCATTTTTATCCTGAATATTGCAGAACAACCAGGATATAATCTTACGATGCAGACGGCTTGCGCTCGTAGCTCAATCGGATAGAGCAACGGCCTTCTAAGCCGTAGGTTACAGGTTCGATTCCTGTCGAGCGCGCCATTTTTCTCTAATGTTGTTAGTCACTTACGCTGATTTAATTTTACCCTCTCAATCTTTCATTTGTTTTAGTGTGTGGATTAGTGTGTGAATTTTGTCGAGCTTTCTCATAAACATCCATCGCCTGACGTTCTGTTTCGCCAAGACTGTGTAAATATATTTCCGTTGTCAATCGGCTTTCATGGCCAAGAATCCTCTGTATTGACCCCATTGGTATGTTGTTATTATCCATAATGGAAGCTCCAGCATGTCTCATAGCATGAAACCTGAAATATTTTACACCAGCTTTTTTACACAAAGTCCGCATAAATAGCTTTCTATCAAGATATGGGCCTTCCACTTTTTTTCCTGTCTTACTACTCCAGTAGGTATGCCAAAATACCCAAGATTTAGATTTTTCGCGCTTAACATATCTTCTGGACAAGACCTCAAACAGTTTACCTGTCATTGGAATTTTTCTCGGTGTCAAATGCCCACCCTTCTTTTTTCTGGTATAGAGAATTATAAAACGACCATTTAAATCAACATCATCCCAAGTAAGCTGGTTTATTTCACTTACTCTGGCCATAGTCTCTCTGATAGTCCAAAGGTAGTCCTGTGTATCAGGATCAGCAGCAGCTATCACTCTATCCACATCTTCTGCTGACGGAACATATTTGATTCTTTTTTCAACAGGAAGGAAATCCATATCATCTAACGGATTGTCTAATACCCACTTTCTCTTCTTGGCAAAGTTGAAAGTGGCCCGAAGAGTTTTAATCTCCTTATTTGCGGTGATAGATGATACTTTTGAACGTTCCATGATGAATTTTTCAATCATTTTCCGAGTCACATCTTTGGTCAAACATTCTCCCCACCTCATCACCCACCGTTTTGCAAAATAGATGTAATCAACATAATGCCGTTTGGAATTATACATCATCACATGATCCAATCGTCTATTTACCATATCCAAGAAGGTTATGTCTGTTAGGGTTTCCACCCCCTTCTCTATCGGATTTGCTAACTCCTCTCTCATTTTGGCTTCTGCTTTTTTTGCCTCTGCCTTTGTTTTGAATCCCGCTTTTGTGTACCTTGCTCCTTGTTTGGTGAAGTCGTACCTCCACCCCTTTTGCTTTACAAAAAATATACTCATATAGGTTCTCCTGTGATGGAAATATAAGAGAACCCCCGAGCTTCACACCGCCCAATTCCTGCCAATTTTTATAAACCCAACTTGGGCTCTTACGCAGAAATCTGGCGACCTCCTCAACGGTCATTATCTCCCGTTTTGGGGTATGGTCAACATTATTTTGAAGCATGGGAGGAATTCTCTATATTCCAATATCTTTTTACCGTTCTCAACCCAATTCCAAGCTTCTCTGCAACCTCTCTCTGAAGCAGCCCATCTGCTTTGGCTTCTTGGATAAGACTAATTCGATTATTTAGATTTACCTTCTGCCGACTCGGTATCTTGAAAAACTCCCTAGCCTCTTTAAGGCTAGAAAATTCCTGGTCATACTCAACATCTGGAATTGCACCACATTGGAAAGTGATTATTTCTCTTGGTTTAGTAAATGGCCGAACTCGACCAACAGCTTGCACCACTGTCCCAACTTCCAAATGCTCTAAAGCAAGTGGAGCTAACTGATTAATATTATAAAATCTATCTTTAAAATTTTTTACTTGTGCACTACGCCGCCGTGGATGCCCACCGGTAGAGATTCGAATCGGGACATGTAGGTCAGTAGCGTAGAGATCCTGCAAAATAGAGTTGACCGCCTTCTCATTTACATAAAAGCCATTCAGGCAATAAGCGCAATCAAACTCTTCAAATTGATTGGTACCGATCATTCCATAATGGATAATGGGCACAATAATCCCATAATCACACTCAACTTTTTGATCATATTCACCACCAGGAATAACAAGAACATCATTCAAACCCAACTCTTCTATTCTATTTTGAAGCTCTAAAACACACTTATCCACAAAACATTTTTTGGTAACTAAAAGTGGTCGCCTCCCCTCCTCCAACCTCTGGGCAACCAGAAACGCAAAAAAATCTAATATTTGAGGAAGGTTTCTTGGAAAACTGCTCTTAGTTCCAATACTTGAGGATATGTTGTACCAGCGTGTCTCTGGATGACTGAATCTATAATCTATAAATGGAGTGGCAAAATCGATTCCCAGCCGATGCTTGGCGAACTCTGGATTGATTGAACCGCTATAAATAATAAAATTTGCATCTATTTTGGGAGATACAGAAAAATGGATGTCACAATTGTCATCCCTCCCCCGTGACTCCAGTGGAGAATATCCAAACAGCTGTAACTGATACGCTATAAATATGAACTTTGAACCGAATAGTTCATATCCCTTCTTTTGGACAGCAAGAGCCCAATCAATGGTGATGGTGGGGAAAACCCAGCCTGCATACCGAAGATCATTAGCAGAAGCAACTCTGATTAACCTGAGCATATACAACCATCGCTGATGTGTTTCTGTGTTGCCAATGTGGGTGAAATGCTCCATCGTATCAAGGAACATATCAATGGCGTTTATGGTAATGTGCCTCTTAGTAATTGCCATGATAAAGTTGGATTCATCTAAGATTACTAGAGGCCGTTTGGCTCCGACCCATTCTATTAACTGATTTGGGAACCAGGGGTTTCTTTCAATGTGGGTTTGGGTAGCATATATAACATTGACACTTTCTAGAGACTTTCCATACTGTTGAGGCCAATAACATGTATCAAGTACCTTGCATTTTAATTTACAAAGTATTTGTTTACCAAATAAACCCATGCCATTTTGTTCAATAGGTTCCCATACTTGGTTGAGTTTAGGACTACAACGTTCTACAGGTCGTGGGCGGAGGTTGATCACGCGATATTGTGATGGTGGATTTTGGATCCATATACGCTCATCAATAATGGCACGAGTTGGTGAAAAAAATATTACAAGGTCAAAATAATCGTACTCAATAGCATATTTAATAACTTGGTCAATATTATAACTTTTTCCTACACCAACTCCCCAATTGATCAACATTTGCGGATATTTCTGGTTCAATTCTAGTATCCGCTTTGCAGTCCAATGGCTTCTAAATAAGAGAAGTTCAGCTTTTCCAATAATGGTATTCATGACAAAGATATATGGTTGCTTGGAGCCCACCATAGAGATTGTGGTGGACTCCAAGGTAGCCATTAACAGATGGAAAGCTGTTTTGAGAGTTTGGTAATGGTTCTTCTAACAATATTTACTAACTCTTCTGGATCTAATGCCTGTAGAGTGTGGTGCTCTGGATCCACATGCACGATATGTTTCATATCATCAATTCTTTCACGATCCTCAAATACCCTTCTGGCAAGCCCATTCAAAAACATGAAAATTGCCAAATCTTCAATAGGCCTGCCTTTAGATTTTGCAACATGGATATAACCTATTTCTGTTTTCGAAAATTTCAGACTACCATTGATTGCATATGGTCTTGCCAATTCTTTTCCATTGAAAGTTACTGGGATTGGGAACCCAATTGATAAGAAAGGTAAAACTTTTTCAGGAATAAAACTGTTGTCAGTGTTCCCAAAAAAAGTAACTTTATAACCACTTTGCCAAGATTCTTTTTGTGCAAAATATGCTAGCTTGTCTTTTTCACCATGAACTTCGATCAAGATTTTTTCCATGCCACTCTCCACGATCATCCTTTCTACAATATATGAAGCCTTTAAAAACATGTAACAAGGGTGGATGGGGTTGATTTCAAGCGGATTTAACCCTCTATTAGCAAAGATGGTCAAAAACTCCATATATGGGAAACCGTCTCCATCATCAGTAATAGTCAGAGTCTGCTGATTTAGATCGAATTCTATCGTGATAGATGAAGCATTGGTTAGCTCAATAAGAAGAAAAAACTCACGAAAAATATCCTGGTTAATTTCTTCAGCTGTATTTTTCATTTTCTATCCTTTAGTAAACCAGGGGCTGATAGCCAAAAGGGCTGGTAGCCCCCGGTTTTGGTTGAATATTAACTTGTAGCAAGTACAATAGTTCCTAAAGAACCAAGAGAGTTACCCTACGGAAGGCTAATTCCCTTGAGACGCATCAATAGCGCAATCTCCTGGGATTTTGCTAACTCTTCGTTGGTAAACTGTGGAAAAACATTGGCAAGATCCACATTTCCAGCGCTGACCTGACTATTGAAGTGCTGAATGGTTGACAACATCTGCGGAGTCTCCTCAAGATTCAGGCCAGATTCGACGTGGAAATGTGCATTATCAACACGGCTCACAAACACTAGGGTAAGAGTATCTGGGCTCAAATACCTTGTGAGTTGTGGTAAAAGTGAACCAGGTACTTTATGGTCCGTGATAGGTAGTAGTGCTACGTTCATAGTTTCCGGCAAATATATCGGCATTACATACTTGTCAGTTCTTTTCCGCCCCAGCTGACACAACAAACAGCCCTTCCCATTGCATTGGCAGTATTGATTTTCATGGAAATGCAACCCCACTTTTAATGCATTAGGGGTAAAAAGAACCATAGGGGTTTGACTTTGAGAAAGCCGCATAATCTCATAGACATTTGCTTGTCCAACGCTAGCCTTAGTGGCCAACTCCATTAAATTAACTACGTTTTCCATTTTACTTAACTCCATAATTACTTATACTTCAAATTAAAATTGGTGATTGGCATTTTTGGATTATTGACTATGTATGCCTTTCACCGGTTTATTTTGCTCTCCTGGTGGCGTGATGTACCTGTTTTCCAGAACAGATATGTCTACTACCGGGGAGCCTTTTCTTCCAAGTTCATCGAGTTGTTGCTCAATGTTGGTGCTGAAAATCTGGAAGGCGCACCATTAATGTCCTCCTTATTAGTTCAATGACAATTAATACTTTTTTCTCTACTTGCTGCTTTCTAGCCTTGGCTATTTTTGTATCCGAACTAACCTGCTTCTGCATCAGCCAAAAACCTGACATTTCTTACAAAATCCATACATTTGAGAGTTTTGTTTATTTGGGCTAGAATGAAGACGGTATCCCTAGCCCATTCGCTCTATTCTGCTACTTGGCCGTGGGTCTGTTATACTTCGTCTATTTGGCGTGTCATTAAACAAGATCCTGACATTTCTTACATATTCAGTACATTGGAGAGAAATCCAAGATGAGTGTTACAAAGAAAGATCCAGATGGACTTCAGGCACTCAGAGCCAATCGAATAGTGATGGCAGGGAAGCTCCTGGGATTGATACAAGAAGAAGTAGCTGCAAAAGCAGGCTGTCGCAATTTTGTCACGATCCGTAGAGGAATAAACGGAGAAGGCTTTAAATATAAATATGTAGTTAATTTTGCAAAAGCAACAAATACACATATTGGTATATATTCAGACAAAAATCTATCTGATGAAGAGTTCGAAGAAGAGGTAAATGATGGCCTCCTAAAAGAAAAAAAGGTAACATCAATACAACGCATACAACCATATGAAACAAATAGATGGAAATCTTTTCTAGAAAAATTTCCAGATAGTGATAAGATTCAAATTGAAAAAATAGATAGCCCAGAAGATGAGTCGCTAAAGGGGATAGAGCCAGTAAGTGCAAAATCAAAATATTCAATCCCAAAATTTAAGTCTGAGTTTGACCAGATAACATTAAAAATAGACTTTCCAAGATATTGGTATTTGGTTGTTATTATTTTTTCAAATGATGTTGGCTGGTCAACTATTCCTCCAGACTATCAACATCGATATAATAATTCTAAGATCAAACATCCACCTGCTACCATTCCTGATCCTAGCAAAGAACTAGAGCCATTAAAGGTTACACAAAGTGGTATCCAATGGATAATTGCAGTTACCTCAATAGAGAGACTTCCCGTTAGTCTCATTGATAAATTAGTTGATCATATGGATGTAGAATATGGAGTTTCTGACTTATTCGTTCATATTGATGGAATGGCAGAAGACAAGGTCAAAGTAATGGTTAAACGATTTGAAGTTATAAAATAATTGATATTCAAACAAAGACAATAACAATGCCTAAGAAAATTGATATTGATTCAACCATTGAAGATCATTGCAATGAGTCTCGCTGCGCATTGGTGATAGGAAATTCGAGCTATGACCAAAGACCGCTTCACAACCCTGGAAACGATGCCATAGCTATTGCATCCAAACTTGAAGCATGTAGCTTTGATGTCCAGTTGGAGCTTGATCTAGATTTACAAGCTTTCAACACAGCTATCCGACTATTTGGTAAACGATTACGTGAAAATGGAGGAGGAGTTGGTTTGGTATTCTATTCTGGGCATGGAATTCAGATCGGGGGCACTAATTACTTATTACCTCTAGATTTTAATGCTACAGAAGAAGCAGATGCCAAAGGTCAGGCTATACAAGCAGACCGTTTGATAGAACACATGGATAGTGCAGGGTGTAATCTAAATTTGATTATCCTAGACGCATGCCGTGACAACCCACTTATCTCAGGGACACGGTCTCTTACAAGAGGTCTTGCAGTTATGTCTGCAAAAGGGGATACCTTGATCATCTATGCTACAGAACCAAATGGTGTGGCTCAAGATGGAAAAAAAGGATTTAATAGCGTATTCACTTCAGCATTGTTAAAAGTAATAGACATTCCAAACATGCCTATAGAACAAGCTATCAAAATAGTCACAAAAATTGTACAAGAAGAAACAAATGGTAAACAGAGACCATGGAGCAACCAATCTATAACTAGGGATTTTTATTTCTTTGAATCTTTAGAAGGTAATCATAGTTCTAATAATATTTCATCACATACCAATATTACATCTAAAAACATTAATAAGAATTACATACCTAATTATAGAACATTTAAATCCAAATTTTTTAACTTAAAACACATTGCAATAGGTTTGAGCATAATTGTTCTATTGGCAATAGTTACCAACGAATATTTAACTGATAATAAATCAAGTACAAATAAACCTATTTCAGTAGAAAGCAAATTAAAGGAAAATAATTTAATAAGTTCGCACTCAAAAAGCTCTGGTAGGGAAGATTATTTAACAAATGAACATATTTATCAAGCTTCATTTTTCTCAATTGAAACTATGAATGAGATGTGTGATATAGGGATTAAAGGTGATTTGTATTGCGGAACTGTTTCTAGTTTCGATTACAGACATAGAGACAGCTGGAAGAAAAATGTTAAGTTTATTAGTAAAAACAAGGAAACTTATTTATTTCCTTATGAAGATAATCACAAAAACTTTACATTTAAAGGAAAAAAGTATTATGCAAATATGGATATTGGAAAAAAAGCCTCTCTTAACCTGAATTGTGAACCAAAGTGCAAAACTTTACCATTAAGCAATCAACATAAAAGGTTTACTGAGGAAAAAACAAAAACATATATTGAGAGAGTAATGTCAAATGTTGGCAATATTAATAATGCAAGAGATGCATATATATACTATGCAGCTTCCAGTAATGATGAATATATAGGATCTCCACCACTAGACAAGCCTTCAGGAAATGAATATTTTTACTGGAATTGTGAATTTAAAATGATGCATAACGAGTATTATGTTTGCTGGGGAGCAAGCAAAAATATTGTTTCTTGGTTTAAAAATAACTTTTCTAATGCAGGGTTAAGTGAGAAAGCAAGCACTTGGACAGGAGATGTTTTTGTATTTAAAGATATTAGAAAAAAATTCACAAAGATTAAGCAAAACACATCATATATTGTCGTTGGGAAATATGGTGAAAATTTATCTATTGAGCTAGCAAACGGTGGAAAAGTTGTTGTTCCTGTTTTAAAAGATGTCTTTTTATTCAAAAAATAAATTTAAGCTTGATCCATAATACACTTTTATTAAATATGTTTACAATGAAATTGAAATAAAGGAAGACTTTCTAATCTCCCGAAAAAGTTAATTGGTTTATTTATTGTTATTATTGGTTATTTAGTTAGGATACGTGGAGCCTTTGACTTTGGGTCAGGACTGCCCCTGGGACAGGATTCCCGGCTTTGATTGCTTCTTTAATAGAGGTTTTGTCGATTCTAATAGTAGACACTTCCTCCTTGAAATCATCAGGCAGGATAGCTTCACTTAGAATATTAACACTCGCTGGATTGTTCCTGATCTTAACATGGAATTGAGGAGTCTTAACAGTTTGAATTTCCAACATAATCATTGAATTCAAAAGGTACTCTCTTAACGATTTAGACTTGCGATCAAGAGAGTCCCGACGCTTTTTCATTTTAGCTTCGGCCTCTTTAATATTTCTAGACTCTGCTTCCATATTCAAAAACAGACCTGTGATGTTAGTAGCTTTTTTATCGAATTGGTCAGCTACATCTTCTAAAAGAGCAATTAACTCTTCATCTGGCAGCTCATTTTCTTCCATCATACACAACAAATTTTCATATTCTGCCGTAATCAGATATAACGGTTTACCGCTCATGATAATAGCCTCCTTCTCATCAATGTGATGGATGATTATTTATAGGATCTGAAAGAGTTTCTTTTTTAGAAATCCAGAAGGATTTAACTTCTTGGATATGCTCTGGTAAGAGTTGATCAATAGTTGATTGATTTTGATGCCACCAATCCTTCATTGATTGAATGGAATTGGATTTTTGAAGTTGTTTCTTGAATACTTCCATCTGTTTTGAACTGTATTCTTTATTGTCAACTCCAGACTCCAACCACTGCAACAATTTCTTTCCAGTATTTTCGTTGGGTTGAAATTGCTGTTTCTGATTGGCAAAAAGTCCTGTTCTATCTTTAGAAGCGTTGGCAGTATGACTATTAGAGATAAGATCTAATACCACTGTAAACTCGTACTCCATGTTTTCACGTTGAACTGGAGCAAGACCAAGCTTATTGACTTTTGTTCTGCCATTCTGTGATACAATTTCATATCCAGTTTTAGTCCGCATTGTTGCTATTATATGCAATGGAGAGTTTAGAATTGCTTCTACCAAAGCATTATGTAGCGGAGTTACTACACCCCAGGCTGCAAAACTGTTAGTCTTACCAGTAGTAGCTTTATCGTGCATTTCTAAAATACCACCAGCTCTTTGCCACGCATGGCTGAGACTATCGATTATTAGGGTACTATAACCCGCTTTTTCTGCTCCATTTATCAAGTCTATATAGCGTTGTGGAGTATATGGTGGTTTGAGTTGTGCTACATCAAAATCTACAAGATCGCTATATAATTCACTACTGCCATTTTCTGTATCTATTATAGCAATCTTGTCTCCATCTCTAGAACAGAGACCTTTTGCGATTAATATTGCAGAATAACTTTTACCGCTTCCTGCAGTACCGCATAATGCCAATCTTAATTTGGATTGTTTTCTCTCTGCTTTTCTAAACATTGTTTATTCTCCTATTGTTTGCATAAAAAAGGGCCCATAAAGAGCCCATTTAATAGTTGATAAATTGTAATATTTTTGGTTAATTGACCATATTTAGAATTTGCCCACCTACATGCTGTAAGCGGTAACTTGATTCTGGATTTAATGCTTCAAATTGAGCTCCTTTGGTATAAGCGTTGACAATATGAAACATTGTTTCTCCTGGTTCTTTTTCAAACCCCCAATCCACAGCTTGTATTTCTACTTTTCCAAGTTGAAATTTAGAGTTAAATGCGTTGAGTGATTCAAGAGGGTGGTCTACTTTTGACTCAATAGATATTTTGAATCGTTTTTGAAGGATATGTGCTTGTTCCCCAACTTGGTTAAGTACTTGTGGGAATTCATCTAATGCTCTTCTACTTATGTGTCTGAAAGCATTGGTATGACCAACTTGCGATACCATTCCATTGGTACAAACAAGTCTTAACATGAAAGCACTGATTCTTAAAGATGATACCCCTACTTCACTATTGCAGATACTGATACCAGGTGTAACTAGATCCCCTCTTGTAATGTTAAAGGTTTGTTCATCATTAGGTATTGAAATGCTGAGAAAATCTGAATCTACTTGTGACTGGACCTTTGTTTCTTGATTAATACCACTAACTAATTCTAACTGTTGCAATACCTCTAGATTATCCATAGGGGTATATCTTGGTGTGAATATAGCCCTGATTTCATTGCCGTCAAAACGGATCAGAAATTCACTATCTTCTTTTTGTTTGTTGATATGATGGTTTAGATTGCGAGCTTGAAGTCCACTACTGCATCGTCTGAGATAATTTGTAGGTATACGCAGTCGATTGGTTATCATCGATTGGGCTCTTGGGTTGATAGGATGAGTTTTACCATCAATGATCATGGTTTCAAGCGATGCAAATTGAATATCATCACATGAAATTGTTCTATCATGATGGTTGATTGACATATTTTGTACTTGTTGTTGTACTTCCCCTAAATTGGTAAGATTATGGTTCATGTATATTCTCCTAAAAATGATAGTTAAACTCTTGATATAAATTAAATATCTATAGCATTTTCAGGAAAAACAATCTGACAATAGTAAAATCAGCAGTCTCATTAACCTTACGTAAAATTCAAAAAAACATTACTCGCTGTTAAGAAACAAACCTTTTCATTACCTACCATATAATATATACACTAAATATTTAATTATATTGTAGTTTTTTGATTATTTATTATATATCACAGGAACTTAGACTAGGAAAATTTCTTGATAAGTAAGGAATAAGTACCAAGATCTACAGAAAACACAAAAATGTATTGCTTAGTTTTGTTTAGAAGATGCTTTTAACGTTATTATAGAATTACAGTTCTATTATATAATCTTTATATATATTACATTAATGTAAAATATTTAAGAATAATTGTTAATGACCCATACCTTTCTTGAGTTTCTCAAAATAACCAACTATTATTATAGCAACTATCATCTCAAAACTACCTCACCTTAATTGGAGTTGGTATGTTATGCCTGTAAAAGTTGAGAAATATAATGATGAATTAATTATTAAACCCATTGGATCGTTTGACTTCAAGCTCGATGAGGAGTTTTCGGCAGCTTATAAAAATGAAAGAACTGATACACGTTTTGTGGTTGATATGGGAGGAGTAACACTTCTTGACAGTTCTGCTCTTGGGATGTTGTTGAAACTAAATGAATATTCTCAAGGAGGTTTTTATATTCAGTACAACAATACTCCTGATTCAGTCCGTGATATTTTCGATCTTTTTAGATTCACAGATAGGTTCCATATGCTATAGATTTCTTCTACCATTCTCTATTTACAATTATTATCTTATTATTTATTGCAAAGTTAGCACTTTTTTTATAATAGTTTATACAGTAATGAAAACAAATAAGCCAAAAACCACTTCTTAAAATATACCCTCAATTAATTTAGCCATTTAGTTAGCGTAAAGAGCAACTTATAAAAGCATTTACAAATCAACTACAAAGACATTCAGCATAATTTTCAGAGTATTCTTTGTCCATTGAACAACAAACAAATACAAAATCTGCAAAGAGAAAAACAGGTTAAGATAATAACTTGTATTTAATATCAATTGTAATCCAAATGATTACAACTTGTAGTCCATATAACTACATATATATAATTCATAAAAATTTTATATATTTACATGTATATTATTCTACCTTATATTTATCACTAATAAATAATAATGTTCTTATGATAAACTATGGTGTGCTTTGCAACAGAACCAACAAATACTAATTGTTGAAGATGATCAAGTTACTCAAGAGTTATTATCAGCGTATTTCGTTAATGCTGGATATCAAACTGTTATTGCGAGTAATGGCGAAGAGATGTGGGAGATTCTTTCCAATAATGAAATTGACCTGATTTTGATGGATATAAACCTTCCTGGTGAAGATGGTTTATCCCTTACAAAGAGTATCCGTGCTAAGTATGATTCAAATATATGGATTATTATAGTTACTACTAGAAATACAGATACTGATAGAATAATTGGTCTAGAATTGGGGGCAGACGATTACATAACTAAACCATTTCATGAGCGAGAACTACTTGTACGAGTGAAGAACATTCTTCGTCGAACCTCTAAAAAAATTATTCTAAAAGATGATGAGCCGCAAGTTCATGTTTTCCATGGATGGAAATTCAACATTGAACTACGCCAATTAATTTCTCCAACAGAAGATCATGTACACCTCACTAATGGTGAGTTCTTATTATTGGCTGCATTTGTCAATAGCCCAAACCAGGTCATAAATAGAAACCAACTCCTAAATGAAGTTAGTAGCCGAATGTGGATTCCCATGGATAGAACCATTGATGTGATGGTCAATCGTCTCCGCAAAAAGATTGAAGCTTCTCCAAAAATACCAGAAATTCTGCTCACCGTTCATGGGATTGGCTATCAACTCATTACAGGAGAGTAAGGTTTTTAACATTTTTTTTTGTATTAAATCGGCAATTCAATAGGGGAAACTTTGATAGGCCTGTATGTATATGAGTTCTGAGTTTCGTTAACTAAAATATTCGACAATTAAGTTGCATGATTAATCAGACAATTGAAGATTATCAAGAAATGAGTAAGTAATGAAATTACTTACTGTAAAGAACATGAGAAATACACGTCTAATCCATAAAACCACCCATTTACTAAATAAGATCTAAAAAGCAAACCTTCATTCAAATACAATATGAGGCATACATTTAATGTTTAAATATATACTTTTTATATTTAATAATATTTAAGGTATATATGGCGAGCCTTTCGACCCGCCAACCTCCTTCCCTATGATATTTTACTGTTTTTTCTTCTTTAACCAATATTCAGGTTTTGAAGTTCTATGCTTTTCATGAACTACAAAAACAACAAATCCAGATATAGCACCTAATATTAAATACCAACCCATACAACCCTCCATTTATTGATAAAAATGATATCAAAAAAGAAAAACCTCCTGTCCCGAAGAACAAGTGATTTCTCTTTACCTACTATATAATATCTATATCAAAATATTGAAAATTGTGTTTTTAAATGGTTTAGTTTATTTGTTGGGTTATCTAGATAATGAAATATTTTGTATTTTGTGAATGTAAAAAGAATAATGGAGCAGATTGTTATTGAGAAATTAAGTCTATTCAATATATATTTTTATCTATAAACCTTGAATGTTATTAATATTTTTCTTGAACTATAATATTTAGTAACAATATAAAAATCATCTAATCAACCTATAGAAAAATGGCTGACATTCTTTTTCTTTTTTTCATCTTTAAATCAACATCAAGAAAAAAGTACCCGACTTTCATATATAGGGAATTCTGTCGAAAAACGGCCATGTTGTAGATTTAAAAGTCAAATAAAGTACATGATTAGTAGTAATAATTTAAAATTAATTTGTAAAAATTGATAAGTAGGTTCAAATATAGTTCGATGAATAGGAATATTACGAAAAGTTGATAAATAGGTTGATCCGAGGAAATGGCCCCTCGGGGTGGTTTTCCTCGGAAAATATTTCTAACTCTTCCTGAACATCTCCCAGCTAATCGATACGTCATAAAGAGGATTCTTATTGCCTTTCGGACCTACAAATCCACCATCATCTACTTGCAAATAGATGTTCTTAAAAATGTTTTTTAAAAATGGTTTCACTTTGAGTTTCTTGGGATCAATACTGCTCTTTTGATTGATACAAGATAGGTCCAACTTGCTCCTATTTAGATATGGAATCAGTCTGCATACTGTAGGGTCTAACACCTCAGCCTTGGAGTTGGGGCTGAAAGATAAATCAGTAAAATATATATCAAATTGAAGATTGCTGAAAATATTCCTTAGCAGCTTGTATTTGTCCTGGTCTTGTTGCGGCAGCTTTTTGAATACTGCCTTGCTGAAGTCCTCGGTAATATAATAGAAAATACTGGTGTCATGACTGAATATTCTATCTGCGCTGTTAAACTCTTTTGCAGTTAGATCCAGCATCTTGATCTTATACCCACACTCTAAGAAGTATGCCATGTGGCTGCGGTAATAATCGGTGAAATTTACATTGAAGAGGTTGTTACAATCTTTTTCCAATGTATTTATTACATTATCTAAGAGACTACCTCCTGCTACTGGTTTCCGTTGAGGTTTCTTCTTTACCTTATAGTTTTCAATCCATAATTTGAACGGGGCAGTTTTGGAGCGATATCGATTTAGCATTTGAGAGTTTGAAAAAGGAGTGCTGGTAGAGTTTCCAGTGATAGTCTGATAAAAACACCCGAAGACATTGTTAAAATTATCTGTACAATCTATGCTGACACCACTCACCATTGCTTGGTTATAAAGAATAAAATTGTATTTCTTAGCTTCTGTTGATGGATCATCTATGAAATCTCTGACTCTCTGGTCTTTCTTACTGCTAAATCCATCTATTAAAAGAATTTTAAAGCTACTTGCTCCCCTATGTTGTGCATAAAAAATCAATGTATAGTAAATATGGATCAGTTCTCTTCTGCGATTGCTCACAATGATACTATTATCGCCACTATCAAAGGCTTTTAAAACTTCGCTGTAAAAGTGGATTTTATCACTACAAATATGCACTTCTCTATCTTGTTTGTATTCATTCAATAGATAATCAGCATGATGATTTATTCCAAGTCGTTTTTTTTCTAGGATAAGCAAATCAATATAATTGAAAGATACAAATCCTATATCTGCATCAAGAACAAAGACTATATCAGCATTGATAAATATATGATTTAATATTGAAATTGCATTTCTTCTGCTGGCAGTATTGAATATAATGTCGTTGTTAAAGAGCTGCTCTAGAAGCTGTTCAAATTCATCAAGTATTAAAATATTGTATTTTCTAGGTGTCCTGGTTGGATCATTGTCACAAAAGACTTTAAACAGTGATGCAGTTCCACAAATAAATCTATTGGTATAATTTCCACTGATATTATCAGCAGAATCGATATAGCAATCCAATCCAAGCCTGTGACCGATATGTCGCGCAAGAGATCGAAGGTGGGTTATTGCGAGGACACTGGTCTCAGGTAGTACTGAACGTAGCATTTCTTCAAGTCTGTACGTCTTACCACTGCCCTTTGGGCTGCGAATAATATGAACCCCCGGAATGACTGGCAAATGGCTGAGACGAGATTTTGGAGGATGAACCTGAGTTGATATAGTGGGTGGTATAAAAGCTTTACTGGATTCATGATAAGTTGGATTAGTAATCCATCTTGTTTCTATACAGCCTGGTGCAGAACATTTTAAAAGAAATATTGATCTATCTTTTGTTCTTGTTATCCATGCACTTGGTGAAGTGTCGTTGTGGTAAGGGCAGAGAATACTTGCTGTTGGATTAGAGTCGTTGATAGATCCGCAAATATTCCCAACAACCTTGGAGTCGATCACATCATGATGATAGATAAATTCTAATCGTTTATTTTGGTACTCGAAGAATGGTGCTTCTGGGCATGCAAGAGTACTATGGTTCTGTCTAACTATTTTATTCTGTGAAGCTGAAGTGGTTTTTTCTACTTGAGTATTGGAAAGAGATTTCCCAATCACAATTAATTTATCAATTTCTGTTTTTGGAAGTATGTTTTGTGGATTAAACTCAATCATACTGTGGTCGTTTATCATCAATAAATTCTTGTTGCAACCATAGAGACATGAGTCAATATTAATCGCTGGGTCAGATTTAAAATGGTCAATTAACCCTTTGTTTAGATATGTAAAATCATCTGGATTATAAATGGTATTTTTAACTCTGAAAATGACACGGCATTTCAAGTTACCAGACATAGCATCATATGAATAAGATGGATGGACAATTAGAGCATATTGAGAAACGAATGGATCAGCGATGACACTTTCAAGAGAGTCAAACTTCTTTTTATCATCAATATCTACACAAACTATATCACTACACTCAAAGTTCTTTCCAGATCTGTAGTTTTCCTTGAAATGCCAGGAATAGCTGTATCCCTTTTTTATGTACTCAAGGAGTTTTTCAGGAGGTTCATCAACAAAATGAAAATACTTTCTCTGGTTGTATTGGATGCAGGCATTGATAAAAGCATCTTCAAAAATTTTAGTGAACCTAGT
This sequence comes from Magnetococcales bacterium, assembly GCA_015232405.1. Lineage (GTDB taxonomy): Bacteria > Pseudomonadota > Magnetococcia > Magnetococcales > JADFYX01. The sequence goes on from JADFZS010000023.1 coordinate 38,798, forward strand.
ATCTGGTAATTTTGATAAGTCATCATCTCCTAAGAGATGCTTACTTTTTCCTGTCTTAATTTTGATCAAATAATTCTTTAAGCTTGCAAAAAGTGTTTCCTTGTACTTTGAATCATTTAATCCTTCAAAATTATAATGTTTTTCAGTCAAAGAGTACAAAGCATCTACATTGAAGTCATATGGTAGTCGTTGTGCTGTTGATTTGTACAATGATAGGGCCAATTTGGTAATTGAGCTATCAATATACTCCTTCCTAGAGCATTTGTTGACCCAGAAGTCGCTATAGCTGAATTTCATAATAGTCTTTTATGCCTATAATGATAGCAGGAAGTAGATCTTCAACATTGTAGTACAAATTAATGGTCAATCCAATGGAAGCTATTTGATTTGCTTGATGTTATTGATGTTTTAAAATTTATATATATACCCTTTGGTAAAAAAAAAGACATGACGGCAAATTAAAAATCTGCTGTCACGTCTTTTCCCAGATACAACTTTTTCTGTTCATATTTAACTATGTATTTTATATCGGTTTATCATGAAAGTTATGTTGAAATACATCATACTGGTATACAAAATTGGTTTTACGGTTCTTTTTATGCACTAACATGCTGTGCTCTATGATTAATACACTCTTCCAAGAAATAAAAAGCATCTTCTCTATTAGCTTTTGTAACACTATGATGACAGATTTCTCTTAGCTTTTGAATAATGTCAATTTCCATTGTTGTAAATAAACCACTATTATTTGAAATAAATTTTTCAATCTCGACAATGATGGAAGCAGCTTTGTTCATTAATAAGTATGATTCTGCATTATAACTTGGATATAACTTTAAATTTAATTTTTTGTAATGCACCCTCCTCCAGTTTAAATCTTTTTTAAAATTTACAACTTCTTGTAACTCTCTATACTTCTGCTCTAAAAACATCATTATAAACTCCCCTAGTTAAATTGTTTTGTTAAATTATTACTCTCTTTTTAATATATGATATTTTCAATCAAATAATTTATTTACAACACGATCTAATTTGCTCATATTGTACTCTTCTAGAAATTCTTTAAGAGCTTGATCAAATTGCTCTGCAATTTCTTTAGATGTTAATTTGTTTTCTTTTGTTTTTTGTTCATTATTGTTTTGTTTATCCATTATTCCTCTTAACTTCCTCAATCAAATTTCTAGTATATCTCAATATGTTTGAATCACCTTTTACAATTATCTCGTCTTCTATATTCTTCAAAATATCTTTGCATTTATTGATTTTGTTTTGTGCATTTACCTTTCCTTCTTTTGACTTCTTTTTTGCCATTGTATATTTTTTATCATCCAATATTTTTTCCAACTCTTCATTTACAATTTCTAGTCTGTTTTCAAGAATGTTATTTTCTCCCATATTATATTTTACTCCTTTTATGTTTTTGTTGTTAAAATTTCAATACATTATTCACTAGCCTGCGTGCTCGATATACGCCATTAACCCATCATCTGTGATACCTTCAATTTCCAACGGTTCACAAAGTCCTTGGAAGTCGATATCTATCGATTCGTCAATCGATTCCAAGTAATATTTGCCAGATAAAATGGCTCTGTTTAACTGCTCTATTGTTCCTAGTTTATGGAATTTTTTATAATTTTTAGCTACTTTGATACTCTGCTGTAGCGACTGTTTGAGAAGTAGCAATAGTTGCTCTTCCATTTCTCTGGAAACTTTGGCAAGAGATCCACTCATAAGGTTAAACCCAGAGGATCTTCCACACATATTAGCCTCAGTTAAATATTTAGTTACTGTACCTTTTTTAATGCCCAGACTCAGCAAAATTGGAACAATCGGATGTGTCGACTGGTGTCTATCTAGTCGCTTTGTATACTGTCGTATGTCGTCAAATAAAATATTATCATTCATTTGTTTATCTCCTTTTTTAATGGTTGAAATTATTATGTATTTATGCGTGTATAGTTGGCTGGACATATAAGCCCAGATAGTTGATGAATCTAAAAAATTGCGATAGAGAGGATTCTGGTTTTTGAAGAGTTAACCAGTTAGGATTTGTTCTATTCTTAATATGATGGGTTCTTGCCAAAGTAATCGACTAGAGAGATACCCTACTTATCGACTAGTGGAAGGATGTCCCCTGCCTTATAAATAATCCAAAATAGAAACAAAAAGTAATGTCGTTGGGTACGGGGAAATACCCAACGACACATAAAAAAGTAGAATTATTTTTTTTACAAGGGAGAAGAATATTATAGAGTGCTTAATGCGCGTATTAATGATGTAACTGCTAAATAATAGATTTTAAGACCCTATTTTATTCTACTATACTAATATCTATATATTTTGGTTTGTAGATAAGTCTACCGCATTATCTACAGGCCCCTGAACTATCTTGTCTGTTCCATCAAAATATTTCACAGGTTTTATAAATAAGCCTACCGTGTGGAGAACCATTTTAAGAAAATTATTTAATTTTTTCACTGGATATAAGGGGTTATAGATAGGTTCATGAAAGTTTTGAAGTTATTATGGTGCCAAAATACCTTTAAAAGATATAATTTACTTAAAGGTTTAGTGGCCCCTCTATGTGATTTGGTTCACTTGGTTTTGATCAATAAAATTTTTTCGATAAGATCAAATACCAAGGAGGTAATAAATGAGCAAAAAAAGACGGAGATACAGTTACGAAGAGAAAGCAATAATCTTAAAACGGCATGTTGTATAGCAGGAAAAGTCACTCTTTTGTTTGTTGTGGTTTACTCGGCGGATACTTTGGATCTAAAGGTTATCTCTCATCATTGACACTCTAATCATTTAGGCTCATGAAGTTTATATAACCCATTTCTTCTAACTGGTCAATATTGCATTTATATTTTACTAAATGATATTGAATAGTTTCTCTTAAAATAATCTATATAATGTAACTATTGGAATTAACCTACTATTTCTTTGAGCGCAGAACAGCTATACGTTCTTCAATTGGAGGGTGAGTCATAAAGATATTTGACCACGATTTACGACCAGAAACTCCAAAGGTAGCGACCTCTTGTGGTAACTGAACATCAAAGCGATCACTGCGGAGACGCTCCAAGGCTGCAATCATTTTTCTACGTCCAGCTAGTTTAGCTCCACCCCGATCCGCATGAAATTCTCTATGTCTAGAAAACCACATAACTATGATGCTTGCAAGCACACCAAAAACCATTTCCAAAATAAAAACGATTACATAATAGTAGAATCCACCACCTCCTGATGAGCCTTCATCTGAATCACGCCTTGACGACAGCATACTATCCACAACTCCTCCAATAACTCTAGCTAAGACAATTACAAATGTGTTCACAACACCTTGAATTAATGAGAGCGTTACCATATCCCCATTAGCCACATGACTGACCTCATGGGCCAGAACAGCCTCAACTTCATTTTTATCCATCTGGTCCATAAGCCCCGTACTTACTGCCACCAAAGCATTGTTCCTGTTCATCCCCGTTGCAAAAGCATTCATATCTGGTGAATCATAGACGGCAATTTCAGGCATACCTATACCTACTCTTTCCGCCTGACTATGAACGGTTCGTATTAACCAAGTTTCAGTACTATTACGTGGCTGTTTTATCACCTGGGCTCCAGTACTCCACTTAACCATAGTCTTGGACATGGCAAGAGATATAAAAGAACCTCCCATTCCAAAGACGGCAGCTATTACGAGAAGACCACCAATTCCAGACTTGGAAATACCAAAATATGAAAAAATGATATTCATGGCTATACCTAAAACAAGTAATATAGCTAGGTTTGTCAGTAGAAACAGAAAAACTCGTTTCACTTTATATACCTCCCAATATAATTGATTAATGGTACTTAGTTATGTTTTTCATGCTTCTGAATTAATATTTGGATCAACGCCAAACGCTGTCAAACAAACATTTGATATTATCAAAAATAGATTTTTCAATTTAACAATAAAAACCAATGAGAATTAATATAGAGTAAGACTAAAGTAGCAGCAGCGTTGCTAACCCCAAAAAGCTCATAAAACCTACAATATCTGTAACTGTTGTCAGCAGAACAGAACCGGAGATAGCTGGGTCTTGTCCGTATCGTGTCAAAATGAGAGGCAACGCCCAGCCACTTAGTGCTGCAATAGCCATATTGATTACCATAGCAATTGCGATGATCCAGCCTAAAGTATAATCTTTAAACCAAAGAGTTGTTACTCCAGCCACAATCATAGCCCATAACAGACCATTCAATACACCAATAGAAAGCTCTTTGACAGCCAAACTACGAGCATTTCCAGAACTTATGGTACCCAACGACAATCCTCTGATTACCAAGGCCAATGTTTGAGATCCTGTGATACCACCCATACTGGAGACTATAGGCATCAGGACAGCCAGAGCAACAATTTTATCCAAGGCGTTTTGGAACAATCCAATTACAGAAGAGGCTAAAAATGCGGTGAGCAAATTGAGACCCAACCATACAGCCCGTTTTTTAGCGGATGGCCAAATTGGACCAAATGTATCGTCCTCTTCATGTAAATTGGACATATGCAGCATTTGCTGATCTGCTGTCCTGCGAATGATATCAACGATATCATCAACTTCAATGCGCCCAATCAATAATCCGTTATCATCAACCACCGCTACAGAAATAAGTCCTCTGTGTTCAAAAAGTTTAACTACTTCCTCTTCAGAAACCATTGCGTTAACTGCTATAGCTTGTGAGTCCATTACTGTTTCTACATGGACTTCGGGTGGATTGGTCAAAATGGCTGTATAATCCATTTTTCCCAAGTATACCCCTTCTCTATTTACTACTATGAGAGCATCAGTATTGGAGGGCACGGTTTTTCTTAACCTTAAATAACGCTGTACAATAGCCAATGAGACATCTGCTCTTACAGAAACAGCATCGATATGCATCAAACGACCAGCGGTACCTTCAGGCCACTCCAGTGTTGCTTCTAATCGCTGTCTTTCTTTAGGATCAAGAGATTCTCTTATTTCATCCGCTAAAGATTCAGGCAAACTATCTAATAACTCTACAGCATGGGGCTCTGCTAGCGTATTGACAGATGCAGTAAGCACCTCAATGTCAAGGGACTCTGCAACAAGGCTTCTTTCAGGCTGCCGCATCTCAGATAGCACATCAGGTATCATTTCTGGTACAATGGATTCAGCAACCGCTTGACGTTCGGGAGCTGTGAGCCCTTCCAATAAATTGGCAATTTCGGCAGGGCTATGTTTCTCTAACTCTTCTTTTAAATCATCAGTTTTTTCTTCTGATAACTGATTTAATGTCTGATTGAGAAAAGATTCTGCCAAACTATGCTCAGCGTTGGGTTCTAAAATGTTAATTTCCTGATTTAAAATATTGGTATTGTCATTGTTATCTTGTTGATCAACAGCTTGTTCCATTTTATTAGTCCAATGATGTATAATTAATTGGGCAGGGTTAAGTAAATATCACCCAAGTAGAGTCAGGGATTGAGTCTCCCGCGTTAGTTAAGATCGTATTATGTTGTTGTTCTTGATTATTGTATTCTGGTATTCTGGTAGTCAATATTTTGTAGAGCTATTAGCAATAATGATATGGACATCAACTCTTTTATAGGAGTTCTATTCTCCCTCAAATTTGGTGTCCGTAAACAAGTACCCATATCAGATAATACTGGTAGGTCAAACGGTATGCTTCAGTAATTTGGAGAATTAAAGATAATGAATCGAAAAACCTAATGAATTCCACTTCATAAAATATTTCTATTCTAACATCTAAACTCCAAATTGCAATATAATCATATTTTACAGTATACTGTAAAACATTCTAGTATTTTTTGGCTTGTTAGAAATTGTTTTGATAGCAGATATTGATTTCATACCAACTAGCCCTTTATCGCATACAGTGTCAACCAAAATCATACCATGCTAGAAAACTATAATTAAATCAACTTTCTATGTTTTGGTACGTACTAGCTCTATGTTTACAGATTTTATGAGAATGAGGTACATTAACAATGGGGAAATTATGGTTTGTTAGTCTAGTCTGTTTCTTTTCGCTATGTTTTATACAAGATGTTTTTTCTGAAGATAAAGGTGTACAGATCTTAGGTGCCTTTGGTATTGCGTTCACAGACTCTCATGATGTCATCGAAAAAAAAGGGTTTAAACAAAACAAAACACAACAAGGTATGCTTCTATACAAAAAACCTGGAGATTCTACTGGAGATATGACCGAGTATAATATCGTAGTTGATCCAGACATGTTTCAAATTAAGACAATTAGAGGTATAAAAAAATTTATTGGTAAGGATACAGGTAAGGCATGTAACAATTTTAAACGGACCGTAGTTTTGCACATAGAGAGAAAATATTCTAACATTAAGAAAATTTTGGATAAGAAAAAAAATAATAATGACATCATTTTTTATAATGGGCAAAACATGAGGCAAAGTGACTACGCCATTACATTGCGTTGTGAAAGATATCACCCTATTTACGATGTTGTTGTACTGAATATGGGAAAACCATTTAAATTAATTATTGAATACAATTTGACAGAACAAAACCTACGAAGAATTAAAAAGGCAAAAGATCTAGAGCAAAGTAGCACTTTGAAAGATAAATATTGACAAAACTTGGTGGGATACTACTAGTATAATTGACATAGCCTCTGTTGAGTGGGTGGTTCAATCACCTCAATATCTAGATCAATCAAATATTGTCCGTCGAGCAATTAAATTCGATGAAACGACCTGATCAATTAGAATTTTCAGTTTGTTTGTTTTTATTCATAACATTATTGCTCTTTTTACGCCTAAGGAACATATCAACATCTAACTCTAGTAAATTTTTAGCAAAACTTAGTTAGCCTGAAAAACTATGAATATATTATTATTTATCTTGGGCCGCTAATACCGTTGCCATATGAGTTCCTCTAGGGGGTATAGGCTGATATTCAGTCTGTTGTTCCAAAGGAAAAGGTTCTTTTACAGTCATCCTAACGACTGCAATCAAGCCTACCCCTCCATGGACTACTGCAAAGAACCAGAAAAATCCATTAGGCCCCATAAAAGTCATAAACTGAGCGACAACAACTGGCCCAAGGACTGCTCCCACACCGCTAACTAAAATAAGTGCACTGCCGGCAGCAACCATTTGCTCCTTTCTAAGTCCGTCATTGGTGGTAGCCAAACAGAGTGAGTATAAAGGCAGGCTCAATCCACCATATAGTGCAACTAGTGCAAATAGGAGTGGTCCTGGAGTTCCTGATACCATTGTAGCAATGCTCGCTGTTAACGCTGCTAATAGTGTCGTAGTCGTTATAACCGTCCGTCTTTGTATGTGATCAGACAATCTGCCAATGGGCCATTGCAAAATTCCTCCACCAATTATGACTGCACCCATAAACAGTGATGTCTCAACAATTGAAAATCCAACTTTTGCCGCATAGAATGAGCCCATGGCAAGCAAGGCTCCATTTGCCAACCCACTACCAAATGCACCGGCAACACCTATTGGAGCAAAGGAAAAAAGTGACTTTAGGCCAACATGAGAGGTCATTGCATAATGTGGAGCAGGAGCAACACTGAGCAATATAGGAACAAGTGCTAATGAAACCAAAGCTGACACAAGAACAAATAACTCAAATCCTTCTGGGTCTGCCACATTAAGTAATAGTTGGCCGCCTGCCATACCAACAAACTGTACCATCATGTAAATGGAGAGAATTCGACCACGGGTTTCATTTTCAGCTTTATCATTTAGCCAACTTTCAGCAACCATATATAGTCCTGCATAGCAAAATCCAGTTATAAGCCGAAAGAAGCCCCACGCGACTGCATTTATAAAAATTGAGTGCATAAGGACTGCTACAGATGCCAAAGATGCTAATGCAGCGAAAACCCGGACGTGTCCTACGCGCATGATAAGCTTTGGGGTAACAATAGAGCTGACAAGAAATCCCACAAAGTAAGCCGACATCAAAAAACCAGTCGATCCTGCTGAGAAACCTTCTAAAGTAGCTCGCAAACCAAGCAACGAAGCATGGAGTCCCATACTCAACTTCAGAAGGGCTATTCCTAATAACAGGGCCCACACTGCCCCCAACACAACCAAGACCATTACTTAATACTCCAGAAAATCATTTTGAAAAACCTGCAGAGTGAAAATTGGTAATTCTTATCAGCCGATTTCTTCTCTTGTCACCACTTCTAGACAAAACTTCTGGAGTTTTTCTAAGGCTTTTTCCTCCAACTGTCGAATGCGTTCTCTGCTTAAGGAAAAATGAACAGCCAGAGCTTCCAGCGTCTTAGGTTCATCTGTTAAAAACCTCTCACGAATTATCGTTTGTTCTCTAAGATTAAGATAACTGATTCCTTTCTCAAACAGAGCTGATAAAAACTGCTTCTGATTTTCTAAGATCACCTCCTCTTCCTGATCCAGTCTACCATCTGAAATAATGTCCTGCATTTTACCTTTTCCATCGGTAGTCGGCTGGTCCAATGAAACCTCTCCTCCAGACAACCTCAGATCCATGTTGAGAATTGTCTCTGGATCTGTTCCAAAGTGCTCTGCTAATTCTTCTGCATCATCCCAACTGAGCTGAGCAATATCTTTTTTCGCATTTCGCAGTTTGAAAAATAGTTTGCGTTTCAAGCCAGTTGTAGCAATTTTTATCAAACTCCATGAGTTCAATATAAGCTCATGAATGGCAGCCCGAATCCACCAGACAGCATAGGTTGAAAGACGTGCACCTAATAGTGGATTGAACTTTTTAATGGCATGCATCAAACCAATCGTCCCTTCTTGCACCAAATCTTGTAACGGAATACTATAAAATCGATATTGCATGGCTGTTTTATAGACTAACCTAAGATGAGAAAGCACAAGAGTTTGGGCAGCTGAAGGATCTTTCTCATTTCTGTATCTCAAAGCCAGCACCAACTCCTCTTCAGCAGAGAGAATTGGTGTCATCATTGCCTTGGAAATAAAATCTTTAAAGAAAGTATCAGACCCATCAATGGAAACAGGATAGGATTGTTGTCTGTTTGCAAGCACTCTGCTCATCTTAATGTCCTGTTGTGTCTTTCTCTACAAAAGTTATTAGGAAGCAACAGAAAGCAGCTGTTTTTTGATATCTTCTGCACCCGGTACATTGTATCCCATTTTTTTCATGGCAAAAATGATGACTTCAACCGCATCATGCGGGGTCACTGTGTCGGTATTAATTACCAAGTCATAATAGGAACGATTGGTTGGGCAATAGTTAAACAGCTCTTTTACATATTTGACTCTCTCTTTCTCAGTTTTAAGAATAAATTCCTTTGCCTTTTTAGAGTTCATATTTTCTCGCTTAGCTATACGATTCACACAGACTTCCATGGACCCCTCAATCCGTACACGGAACACAGAGGGATTGTTGGACAAGATTAGATGAGCTCCACGACCGATAATCACTCCTCCAGTCTGAGCTATAGCTAAAGTAGTTTTAATAAGGTGCTGATAAAAATTTGGCTTCGAGACCTTCCCTTTGGTAAAGGCGGCATAAATCCAATCTACTAGGAGGCCAGGAGCTTTTTCATCAACCATAGACATCAACTGTTTATCTTGCTTTGACTCCTTAATAATTCCATCAATCAAGGAATAACCAAAACAGGGCACTGTTAGCCGGTCGGCCAACAACTCGGCAATTTTACTGCCGCCAGCCCCTACAGACCTTGAAACAGTCACTACTGGACATTTTTTCTCTCTATCGCACTTCTCCACTCTTTTGGGGTTGAAGTATTCTGATACAGAAAGACCAGAGATATTGGGTAACTTGTTCATTGTTCATCCTTCATTGTAGCTATGTGTTGAGTTGACTAAATTGTTATCCGTTGCCAGTAAACCTGAGGAGATGCATTTCAAAAAGCTCTACATCTAATCGCTCCTTATGCAAATACTCTTCTTTTCCAATTGGTACAAAACATTTTTCATTTTCTACAACCGTATTTTGGAATCTAGGTCTGCCAGAGTCCTGCATGTGATTATGAACTGGCATTTGGTCAAGTTTTGTGTCTTTTGATTCTAGGTTGAGCAATTTTGTGTATGGCATGGTGATTCTTCCTGGTAAATTGTTGCTCTCAATAATGAGATATTTCTTATTAGTAGAAATATGGCACAAACACTTAAAAGTAAAACGAAAAATTCTCATAAATATCATCTTTTTTTTTAATCGAAATATATCTACTTTGACGTTCAAATTACTTTATTGACATATTTGAATGGTGAAGATCAATTAATTCAAAACTGCAAAACATCGGAACAATGCGGTTGCTTGTCCTACTAACAGGGATCACATTACAAGCTGTTACTTTTATTTATTTTATTATCAAGTTTGGTTGGTTTATTGAATAGTAATACCAAAAAAAAGTTGTAGATTGCATTAAAAACGTACTCTGTTTATGTATTTGATATCACTAGTGTCCGGGACATAAGTTTTATTGGCTTGTAACATCATGTTAAGAAACATAAAAATACGGTTATTCCTCGTTGTCGACTTGAACTTTACTCGACCATTTTGCCACCCTCTTGCTATTTTCACTCAGCAAGAGGGTCTGGCACATGTACAAGGGCAAAATCGTTTTCTCCCAGGTGATGGATCACATGCCGATCCATATCTTTCAAAAGTGCGTTCAGCAATATCAAGGAAACTGGCAGGTAAAACGGTTCACATGCCTGGACCAATTTCTTTGCATGGCCTTTGCCCAACTCACCTATCGG